>CAZFXX010000128.1:0-8744 GCA_964522985.1 uncultured Desulfobacteraceae bacterium | reverse complement strand
TCCGGGACGGGATTCTCACCCGCTAAAATATGCGACCTTGCCCGGCCGCACCATTATTCACTATTCTTTTATCCTTTTTTTTGCAAAATCCGTTTTACAAGGTTGCCGTCCGCCAGTTTGCCGAAATGCTTCATCACCGGTCCCATGGCCTGTATGGGATTTTTATATCCGGTCAGGTCGATATTCTCTTTGATCCAGGCTTCTATTTCCGGTATAGATGCCATTTTGGGCAGATACCGTTCAAGCATTTCCAGATAATCCGAAGTGTCTTCCTTTTTATATTCCAACACTGTCTTCTCTGATTTTATAAGTTTGCGGATAATATCCAGAATGTCATCATCTATAATCTCTTCGGGTTTTTTGAGCCGGGTTGTTTTTTTGCCGCTTTCAAGGGTCAAAGGAACGGTCAGCTTCGGATATTCACTCATGATTATACGGATGGTATCCCTGGCCGATGCGTCCCGTTTCAGCATAGCGGTTTTAAGGTCCTGCTTGAGTTTACCATGGAGTGATATAGGCATGTCATTGCTCCAGCCATATGATTTTACAGCATTATCAGACATCGTGATCTCCCCGGGCAAAATTCTTTCAACCTGTTCATTTATTAAAAGGCCGCGTGTTTTTAGTTAGTGCCCGGTTGCCCGGACCGGCAGTAATGCGAACATTTTTCTATACCTTAAACGCACCAAAACTTCAAACAGTTAAAAGGTATTGTTGACATTTTTCGAACAGTACAGTTGAACCTATTATCTCGGTGACCTGGAATGCGGTTGTTGTTAATAACACCTATGCGACTGTTGCTATCAACTAACAATAAAACTTTTATAAAAAGTCATCCATTGCCTGAAATCTGTTTCAGTTGCCTGAGTATCAGGTTTTCCAGATTTTTTTGGGTCTTTGTGAAGCGGTTATTTTTATTTCCGTGGATGTTTTTAAAAAACTGTCGGCAGACAGCTTCGGCCCGGCTGTCCCATGTGCTGCAAAAACCCTTCTTTACGATCCCGTCGACGGATATTTTATCATCGAATTGGGGCCGGTCCCGCCGGCCGTGTGCCCAGTTGATCACATGGGCATAATAAATCAGTGCTCGATCCAGCAGAACATAGAAGAACTGGATATTACCGTTGGGCCCAATCTGGATTTGATTGCGGCCCAGCGCTAGGCCCACAACCTTAATAGCGGTCATGCGACGGCCACCTAAAAAAGCGGACCCGGCCCCCATCGCGCCGCCGATGGCGGTGAAGATGCCGAACGTCAGTCCGGCGGCAGCCGTATCTATAAAAGCCCCGAGTGTTCCTCCGGCAATACCTGCCGCGGTTGCAAGCTGCCGTGGCGTCAGACCCAGAACCTGCCAGGTACGGGTATCAAAAAGATCCGTATTGACAATGGACTGGGCCGGCAGATCAAGGTTGAATATATTGTGTTTGAAAAGTTTTTTGATTTTGTCATGCATTTTTTTTTCAATATTTTCAATTTCTTTCCGGTATTGATGCTGCAGCCGGGTTTTTGTCGAGGCGATTTCAGCACCCTCTTTTATTTTTTGGATAACGCTGTGTTCAAGACAGCGGACCAGCATGTCAATGATCAGTTCCGCAGTCCGTATATTGCGCTGGTGCCAGTCTTTTTTAAATGCCTCGATAACAATGGCAAGGGCTGCCTGCCAGTCCTGGTGGATACTTTTGAGGCTTTCCAGCAGAGCGATCCGTTCGACATAGGTGGCCTGAAGGGCGTTAAATACCCTTATGGAGTTGAAATGCTTTGCAAATTCGTTTTTCCAGTCCTCCAGATAGGTCTCTTCGGGATCCTTGCAGTTGATGATGGCCATACGCGGCAAACCGGTAAGCCGCAGAATTTCCATTTCAGAACGGTCATTGCTGCGAACCGGGCGTGATCCGTCTACCACGTAAATAATACCTGCGCCTTGTGCGATGGGTTGAAACAATTCCAGCTCATCTTTGAATTGCGTCTTGTCCGCATGAGATTGACAAAAGGACTGGACGATGGCTTTGTCGGCTCCCTTGTAGGCCTGCATCCAGGCCAGGGTCTGTTTAGGGTTCTGGAAACCGGGTGTGTCAACAAAACGGATAATTTCCCGGTCGTCGATGATGACAGGGAGGGACCGGCATTTTATGGTTTCTCCGGGGGTTGGGCTGATGCGCACGCTGTCGTCCTCGGACAGGGTGGATACCACCGTGGATTTGCCTTCATTCGGGTGGCCCACAATGGCAAATACAGGAGCAGACAGGCTATTCATGGCGGCCCCCAATGACCTGTACCTGCATATATGGGTCTCCCACGGCATTGATTTTGTGTTCCCATACCTGCTGATTTTCCTTTTTGACAGGGGTAAACAAGGTATCGGCACCGGGTTTTCCGATTAGACCGATAAGAATGAAAGTCTTGGGCCCAAGGATATTCCGGAGCCGGTGGATAAACCGGGTTGTTTCCTTAATCGGCGGCTGCCAGGCCTCCTGGAGAATAAAAAGCCCCGGCAGGTTGCCATCCTCCCTTTCTGGGCAAAGACGTTGTGCCAGCATATCAATCTCCTTTGGATCGAAAGAAACCGGCACAACTGCCCGGACCGTAAGACCGGTGCATGTCTTGATCCCTGCGAACAGTACGTCATCAGTGCTTTGCTCAAGGATTTCAGTCGGAATCAGGGCCAGTACATCAACATTTTCACCATCTGTTTTGGAACGGGCCGGTGTTTGCCCGTTCAACCCTGGGGATACCTGCCCGATGCAGTTTTTTTGATCGTCCGGTTCAATGGCCCGGGTGGTTAGCAGCGGTGTTTTCATACGGCGGGCCAATTGATCACAGGCCGCGTGGGTGAAGCGCAGCCGACCCAGGGCGCGGTTTTGGGCAAACCTGCCGACAGCCAGGAGAACCAGACGCGGCAAAAGGGCATAAAAAACAATTGCCAGACATAAGAACGGCCACCAGGAAACCAGGGCCGGGGTGGTGAGCTGGTAAATTCCCTCCTTGAGAACCATTCGGCTGCCCTGGATCTGGGCCAGGGAAGGGTGGGCCATGCCGGCTGGTAAAAGAAAGGACCAGGGCAGGCTGATGGCTTTGACCATCAAATATACCGCATGTGAGCTGAACTGGATGGTGGATTGCCAGCCAAAGGCCAGGTCGGTGGTCAGGACTCTCAGCAGGATGCCTGCCAGAACCCCGGTGTTACAGCCGACGGCAAAAATTTGGAGGATAATGAACAACGGCCATATAAAGAGCGATCCGTAAATGCGGTTTTTCCCGATAATAAGCCCTGTCGCCGCGTGAATGCTGTCGCGCTGATGGGCCGGGAAACGGTTTTTGACGCGATTTGTGAATTTTTCGACCAGTCTTGCCAGGAGCCTGCAAAGCATGGCGTATCCCATTGAAGTGGGCCGGATATCTGCTTTGAACAGACGAAGGGTTAACATGCCGCCTGAAAAAAAGATCAAAACAACCTGTACCAGGACAAGCAGGCCAAAGAGAACCGATATATTCACCGGGTGGGTCCCTGAATAAGCCAGCAGGGAAAGGGCCAGGGTAAAGCCCGTGCAAATGCCGGCAACGGCTGCCCCAAAGCGCATAATTTTTAGGGTCTCGGCAAACAAAGCGCCCGGCAGAATCACCTGATCATCGGCAGCCGGGGCCATGTTTACGCGCCGGTGATCCAGCCAGCGTTTTATGAGGGTCCGCCTGGACGCGTCCGGGGATGTGTTCTTGTCTAAAGCAGGTTGTATATATCGCAGATAAATTTCACGGTCACGCCGGTGGTGTTGCTCCATGTCATATTTGTCAGTCGGATTTTCATCGGCATGGAGCAAGTATTCCAGATCGATCAGATCGTTGATTCGCCATGGGATCTTCATAAGAGGCAGTTCGTTTGTTCGGTTACCGGCTGTATCCGGGGATATCGTAAGTGGTGCAGGAGCCACTTGAGCAGTTGTGTGTCTTGGCCGTGCCCACCTGGCCGTTGCCCGACCCGATGCCCATGACATGGCTGGTGTTGCTGAGAATTCTTTCCAGGTCCATGGAACCGCAGTCAGGGCATTTCATTTCGACTTTTTCATCTTTATTCATTACCAGTATTTCAATATAGTTATCACAGGCCATGCATTTGAATTCATATATCGGCATTTTGATTCTCCCTGTTGATTATCATTTCAAAAAAAATAAGTTTATTATTTTCTTTGAGGCCTTGTCAAGCATAGGCTGATTAAATTCCATGGCTGTTGTGTTGTACATTTTGACGTGGAAAACGCATTTATGAAACATTCTGCTGAAATGGGCATCGTTATAGTGGGCAGCCCTGATCTCGGGCAGTATCAACGAGATCATTGAATAAAGTTGTGGCTTGAAAACTAAGTGAAAAATAGTATATATCAGAAGGTGGAAGCTGTCCGGTATTTACCCGCGGGCATTTTTTGTATAAATCCATATGAAAATTGCTGAAAAATGGGGCAGACAGAACAGGGGAGATGATCACCCGGATGAATTCAATCGTTTTTAAAACCATGCTGAATTGTTATCCGCCCTATTGGGGGCACCGGAGTTCACATCGCCAGGGTCTCGACGGATTTTAAGGAACTGGCGGTACTGATGAAGTTGAGATGGTATAACCGGAACTACATCAGGACCCACTTCGGAGGGTCGTTGTATGCCATGACCGACCCTTTTTATATGTTAATGTTGATCCAGGTGCTTGGTCGAGATTATATTGTCTGGGACAAGGCGGCTCACATTGAGTTTGTCAAGCCCGGAAAGGGAACGGTGAGGGCAGAATTCCGGATCATTGATGAACATGTCGCCGCCATCATTGCCCGTACGGCTAATGGCGAAAAATACCTGCCTGACTTTAAGGTAGATATCACTGACGAAGCTGGGGAAATCGTTGCCCAGGTGATTAAAACCCTTTATATCCGAAAGAAAAAATGGCTGGCAGCATTGCATGGTTGGCACACTTGATAATTTGGACCATTTGCCGAATTTGTTTGCCATGCCCGAAAGATATCGAGGCTCGAAGGGAGTTCGTCGAGTGCTTGGGAACATATTCTGCTTTCATCTCTAACAGATGCCACCTAAAAAAGGCGGCATCGTATATGACACATTAAAGGTCGTTCAATCGGGGCACGTTAATTTTCTGGAATTAGATTGAACTTACTTTTTATATGAAAGCAGTAATTCTGCTTCCCTCACAACCCACAACTCACCACTCATATCTTTCATGCCTGGTCAAAATCTTTGATTTTTTGCCCGGCAGGGCATGACGGTTATTCAATATAGACTTTCTGGTTCGGATATATCTTGCTTTTGGCTGAAAGACGGTTGATTTCCAGGAAGCGTTTTAAGGGCATTTTATAACGCTGGGCAATCATAAACGGACTGTCACCCTGCTTTACCTGATACGTTTTAAAGTCTTTCGTATTTGTTTTTTCAGGTGGAAGATCGGTTATCTTTAACACCTGCCCGATGTGCAGCCGGGTGTTTTTCAAGTTGTTCAGGCCCATAATTTTCTGAGTGGTTGTTCCATAACGGCGGGCGATAATCCACAGGGAGTCACCTTTTCTGACATTATGTGTTGAGATACCGGTATTTTTTGGACTGTCGATTTTTTTAGCGTCGTAGCTGACACCGCCTCGCAGGGGAATTTTTAATTTTTTGCCGGCCACGATGTAATTTGATCGACGCATGTTATTGGCCCGCATGATTCTGGATACGCTGGTCCTGTATTGTCTGGCAATGGTGGAAAGGGTCTGGCCCGGTCTGATCCGATGATAGGCAAAGGCCGGTTGCGGGTTTGAAGAAACATGGATATCATCGATCGCAGCCAGCAGGGCCGGGCCTTTACCCGGGGGAACGCGAAGGTTGTATTTATTGGGGGGCAACATTCCGTATCGCAGTTCAGGGTTAAGATTTTTCAGACTTTTTTCAGGCACACCAATTTTCTTAGCGATATCTTTGAGCCGGACCTGTTTTGATACGGTGATGGTTTCGTATTTAAGGGGTGGATCCAGCCGGACTGAATCGAGTCCGTATTTTTCAAGGTTGTTAACAATATGAAGCGTTGCCAGAAATCGGGGAACATATCGCGCGGTTTCGAGCGGCAACCGCAGGTATAGATCCCAGAAATTATCCAGATAGTTCACATTCTGGTTGCGGATTACGCGCAGGACTCTTCCCTCACCGCAGTTGTATGCCGCCAGCACGGTGGTCCAGTCACCAAAAATCTGATGCAGTTCCTTTAAATAGCTGATGGCGGCTTTGGTGGCTTTGACAGGGTCAAGTCGTTCGTCAATAAACATATCGCGTGCGAGCCCGAATTTATAACCAGTGGAAGGGATAAACTGCCACAAACCCAGGGCGCGGGCCCGGGAAAGGGCTAACGGCTTGAAACCACTTTCAATCAGGGGAATCCAGAATAACTCATCCGGGAGGCCGGCTTTCTGCAGAGCCGCCAGAATTTGGGGGCGGTATTTGCCCGACCGTTTATAAGATTGCAGGAAAAATTTTTTTTCACCGCCCTTGGTAAAACGGTCCAGTTCTTTTTGTATATGACGGTTCATGACCAGGGGAATGGCATTGTGATTTCCGTTTACTACTATGTTGCGGGATGCATAGATTTCAAGTATTCGTTTTGAAATCAAAAATCGCAGATCTTCCTTTTGTTGAATCAGTTTCGGATTGTCCTGCATGTCCACATTCAGGATCAGGGCATAGGCTTGATCAAGGGCTTCAAGGGCGTTTTCTAGTTCTCCCTTCTGCCAGAAATTCTGTGACTCCAGGCAATAGTCAAGCGCGTCATCCAGTGCAATCTGAGCCTTTTTAGAGGGTGAAATTTTTTTGACCGTATTTTTTTTCGAAATAACAGGCAGGTCTGCGGCTGATGGCGTGATGACGGCCGTATGGGTATGCATCAGGGCTTCCGGTGTGGTAAGGGCCGGTTTTACGGCAGCCGGTTTCAAGGGTTCGTGTTTAATTGTTTCTATAGGGCCGGGCTTTGTAACAAAATGAGAAACAGCAGCATAAACGGGTGGCGTGGAATCGTGTGGCGCTGGGGTCGAATTTTTAGACAGCGTGTGAGCGCACCCGAAAAAAAACATCAATCCGGCAAGGAGCAGTATATATAAATGAATTTTTTTCAATGTAAACGTCCCTGTATAAGGTTGAGCGTTGGTTATAAAGATTTAACCGGGTAATCGTTATCAAATCGCTGCACTTTTATTGACAGTGTCAGTATATCTATAAGGATGAGCAGTGCATGTTTTTTGATAAAAAATAGTCATAAAATTTAATAAGTTATATAATAAACAGATAGTTACCTCTGCTTATAGAATTTTTGGCATCTATCGACGGATTTTGAAATTCGGTCGTTCGTTAAAAATAACGCAATTTTTGCGCCAGAAAGATATTGAATTTCTGGATAACGCCAACTGCTAATGGGTTTCAGTTTTGACCAAAGGGGCTTTGCTGTCAAGCGCCCTTTCGAAAATGGTCTTTTTGTCCATTTCATCGTTATGGCCGTGAGATAAATACCCTTTGCTTTAGTTCGATTACAGGGATATGCGTATTTTTGTCAAGGAATTATCTTTTCCGTCATCTATGGACGGTGATCCTATTTCCTTAATTTCCTGGTACCGCACTATCAGGTTTAAAAGATTGGGAGATGAAAAATATTAAATTATATCAAAATAAACAGAAAATAGGAGTATGTAGATGAAAAGCTTTATTAATCCCATCTAATTAACAACTTTCAGTTATAATCATCAATAACAGAGGTTGCTATTTAGCGGTATTTTCGTTAAAAGACTTTGCTTTTGTGGATTGATAAAAAAGTTCTTGACTTATTAGCTTTTGCAAAGTAATTTTATTATTTTATTTGACTGCGCCAGCGTAGCTCAGCTGGTAGAGCTACTGATTTGTAATCAGTGGGTCGGGGGTTCGAGTCCCTCCGCTGGCTCCAGCTATGGTTTTGTATAATAAAAAAGTTGCAGCAATCCGGGCAGGGGCGTTAATTTAATTCAGTGGTCTTTAAATTATCGCCTTGGTTTAATTATTTAAAAAACAGGGACGCGGTTGTTGGAAATCCGGATCGAATTAAGTCAATGTTTAGCAGCGTTTTGTGATAATGGTGGGGTTCCCGAGTGGTCAAAGGGAACAGACTGTAAATCTGTCGGCGACGCCTTCGGAGGTTCAAATCCTCCCCCCACCACCATCCTTGGTAACAAGTTATATGTAGGAGATTTTCGTATAAACATATATCGGGGTCGTTATTTGAACTACATAACTTCCTGCATTCGTCTTGCAACGCTTTTCAGGGAGATATTGGCAATCCCGGCCGCCTCAATGCGGTTATTTAAATTAAAGGAATCTGTTTTTGGTTTAAGCGGGAGTAGCTCAGTTGGTAGAGCTTCAGCCTTCCAAGCTGGATGTCGCGAGTTCGAATCTCGTCTCCCGCTCCATAATCCGGTTCAATGTCCAGATTTCTGATATGGTGTAAGGCCGGGTTCAAAAATAATGCCCACGTAGCTCAGTCGGTAGAGCGCTTCCTTGGTAAGGAAGAGGTTCACCGGTTCGATTCCGGTCGTGGGCTCCATTTTTTTAAATTGTGGTACGGGATTACCTGCAGGGGGCCGGTTGTATTGTCCTTTTTTAGTATTTAATCTGCGCCGGGCTGCTCGTTATTACAAAAATACAAAGCAAGGGGGGTACGAGAGATGGCAAAGGAAAAGTATCAGCGTACGAAGCCGCATGTG
>CAZFXX010000127.1:0-8796 GCA_964522985.1 uncultured Desulfobacteraceae bacterium | reverse complement strand
CGACCGTTACATGTGTGCCAATGGGCTGGAAATCCACTTCAATTTTCATTTGTCAATAACCTTAAAATTTAGAAGTTTAAAAACGTGAATGAATCAACCCGGACACTGTTGCCTGTTATCAATTCCCCCACGATTTCTTATTATCGATTCCCGTAACCTGTAACTTGCACACGGAAACCTGTAATTTTCAAAAAGAACCACTTATCAGAAAAAATCGATTAATTCAATATCTATGCCATTTTTTTTGGATTTCGGTTTTTTTCTCTGATGCATGGACAAAAGGCGGCAATTAGGCTTTAAAATTTTTATAGCAGCCTTATCGCACACAAAATAGAGTGCCCGGAATTCCGGATCCGATACAATTATGCGTTATGGTAACGTTTAATCGTTATTGCCGGTAAAATGGTAACGCAACCTGAAAATTGGTTTTACTATTAACTTTAATCAACTCCACTCTTTTCCAAGACTTGGCGCTTCCTTTGAAGGATTTGCCCTTGAATGTCTCTGGATAATTTTTCCAGGGGAAAAAACATACCGGCTATCAGAAAAAATAACCGCAGTCTCCCTGGTTAACCCCCAGGGAAATCTTTTTTCTTATTAATCATCAATTTACGCATCATGTATATCCTCTCCTCGTCACCCACGCATTGCCGTCTTGTCCTCTGCCTGTCCACGCTGGTGAGCGGAATCTATGGATCCATGGCGCGACTGGATTTTTCTGGTAAATATAGGCAATGGATCATATCGATCATCGTCAGGGAAAAAGAATAGAAGGCAACGGACATCACATGATCGATCAAGCTCAATAACAGGGCTGAAGTAAAAAACATTTCGACATGAACCATTTATGTGTTATTTTATAGGAGTACAAACAATCCCCTGACCGGCCCGTATTTTTCAGAATGACCGCGGGTGCTGAAATCTTAAAAGGAAAGGATACTGCCATGAAAAAATATTATCTCCTACCTATTATTTTTATAAATATCGCTCTTCTGGCTGCAGGATGCGCCACCCGTTACAAGGCAACACCACTGCCCTTCAAGGCCCCGTCCGCTTACGGAAACCTTGCCGTGGTGGCCCAGGCCCAGGTGGGTGCCAAAGCCTATGCAGACCCGCAGGACGCCAAAGCGGCCTTCGGATTCGATATACGGGGTGCGGGCATGCTGCCGGTACAGGTGGTTTTTGACAATCTGGGCCCCCATTTTCTGGAAATTGACGGTACCCAGTCCTTCCTTGAAGATGAAACAGGTAATCTCTGGCCGATCCTAAGCACCAGTATTGCATATGAGCGGGCCACGAAATATGCCCAGACTCAGAAAATATTTAAAGAAAGTGCCTACTCAGGATTTCTGGGCGCTGCGGCAGGGTCCATTATCGGCGCTGCCGTCGGGATCGTTTCAGGAGACAATATCGGCGAACTCATTGGAAAAGGCGCTGCCATCGGTGGTGCCGCAGGCGCCACCATCGGTGGCACCCAGGGCTACGCATCGGCCAACACCGCCCGCAGGAAGGTCGTCAGCGACCTGAAGGAAAAATCACTCCAGAACAAGGCAATTTCTCCAAAATCAATGGCACATGGTATTATTTTCTTTCCCGGAGAAGCAAAGTCCGCCAAAAATCTTCGGTTGAAAATTACCGAAACAGATACCGGTGAAATTCATATTATCACCTTTGATGTTTCAGGGAAGTTGCAAAAATAAACACATGAAATTCCCAGCAAACAGTCGGCATCTGATTTCTGTAAAGGGGTAAAATCGATATGCGGGGACAACGACTTGGCCACAAAAAATTCAGATAGAATCCATTATCCGGAATTCTGGCTGCAGCAATGGAATAATCTCAATGACCGGGATACGGCCCGTGTCAGCAAAGGATACGCATCTGCCGATTACTGGGACACGGCGGCAAAAGAATACAATCAGGGTCTTGATGACCCCTATCATGAGCGGCTGGAGAACCTGGTCGAACACCTTGGAAAAAACCGGATGCTGACCCAGGGCATGACGGTGCTGGATGTGGGCTGCGGCACCGGCTCTCTGGCATTTTTATTGGCCGGGCGGGGAGCTCAAGTCACGGCCATTGATTTTGCCGGCAATATGCTGGAGCAGGCAGAAGCCAACTGTCCTGACGGATTTAAGAACCGTGTGCACCTTGAACAGGCTGACTGGAAAGCAGTGGATCTCAAAGATCGCGGATGGTTGAAAAAATTTGATCTGGTTCTGGCCCACATGACACCGGCAGTCAATACCCCGGCCTTATTTTTAAAATTAATGGCCGCATCCCGGCAAAGTTGCTGCACCGGCAATTGGGCCGGAAAACGGGAAAACAATATTCGCCTGGCGCTTTGGCAAAAAATTATGGGAAAACCCCTGCACGACCATCCCGCCGGCATTCTGATCCGATTCAACCTGCTCTATGCCATGGGTTACTTTCCCGATATTTACTTTACCGAGATTTTCTGGCAAAAAACAATGTCCGTTAAGGCATCGGTGAATTATTTTACCCGGTTTTTTAAAGGGATATCCACTGAGTCCGAATCGATTCTGACAGAAAAAATAAGGGCCTATCTTACAGAAATCGCCGTGGACGGAATGGTTGTAAAGAAAAATTTTGGCCGAATTGGTACCCTTTACTGGCGGGTTGATAAAACGGCTACACTTCATACAGATAATCCAGATAACCAAACACCAGTTCGGTGATTTGCCGATTGCCGTTGAGGTTGCCCCCCAGACCGTACAATGCCGTTGTTTCCGCCACCTTTCCGGCATTGACCCTGGCGTATGCCACACCGGCCTTCAGATCCTCGATCAAAATCCTGGCCACATCCGGCACAAAGGTCTGGGGCATGGTCACGCAAAAATGCATGCCCGGCGGTAACTGAAGACAATTGAACCGCCAGCCTTTTGTCTGCATGAAATCGTTTACATGAAACACATCCACCACATCGGACACAAAACTGATCACAAAGGTGGCGTCTCCCACCACGGACAACTCGGGAATCTCCTCCACGCCTTTTTTAATTTCATCGGCCACCGTCATAATGGCTTTTGCAGCCTTAAGGTATCCTGCTTCCCCGAGGTAGATCATGGATGCCCAGGTGGCTGCGGTCAATCCGCCGGAACGGCTTCCGGCAGACGTGGGAGAGGCGTATATGCCGCCCGGCCAGTCCGGGACATTGAAATACTGGTACCGTCGCAGGGCATTGTTGCGATACAGCACCACGGAGGTTCCCTTTAATCCGTATCCGTATTTATGCGTATCAGCCGACATGGAAGTCACACCCGGCAGGCGAAAATCAAATATCGGGATATCATAGCCCAGTTTTTCGATCCAGGGAAGAATAAAGCCCCCCAGACATCCGTCCACATGAAAACCGATTTTATGCTTTACAGCAAGATCCGACAGTTTTTCCAGAGGGTCGATAAGGCCGTAGGGGTAGTTCCCGGCGCTGCCCACAAGGGCAATGGTATTATCATTGATCATAGGTTCCACCTTTGCCGGGTCCACCCGGAAATCCGGCCCGGAAACAGGAATATGAACCATCTTGATCCCGAAATATTGTCCAGCCTTGTTAAAGGCCGGATGGGCCGTATGCGGCATGATGATCTCCGGGGCCGTGATGTTTTTTTCCATACGGGCATGGTCCCGATAGGTTTTCATGGCCATAAGAATACTTTCGCTGCCCCCGGAAGTCATGATGCCGCAAACCTTATCGGCAGGATTATTTTTCTCAGGTACATCGCCGTGGAGCATTTTTGCGGTCATGGCGATGATCTCGCTTTCCATTTTAGACATGCTGGGACATAAATCGAACTGAAGCGTATTCACATGAGAAAACAGGGAAAAAACTTTATTCAGATAAGCACGGTGCGCCTCGCCTGCATGATAAAACGTGCCCGAGATTTTTCCATTTTTCCATTTTGCATTTTCCTCTTTGGCCATGGATGAAAGATCGGCCAGGATTTCATCCTGGTCACGCCCTTGTTCCGGAATGTGATCAAAGCTTTCCAGACGTCCCTTGTAAGGTTTATAAGGATCTACATCCTGTTTTTCTTTTTCCTGGTCAGACATGGGTTTTCTCCTTTTGTTCTTTTTTTGATCGTTTATTTTTCAATATTCATAAACCCGGCCCGGGCATGGGGCTGTTCATCGGGCACAATCGATCCGTTGAGCCAGGGCAGAAAAATCACGCCGTTGCTCCCGGCCGGCGCCAGGGTAGCCATAGTATTAAACCGTTCATAGGCATCTGCGGGTTTGGTGCCGGTTTTGAACGCATCATCGGGGTAGATAAACTGTTTGAGAAAAAACGCTACACATCTTCCGCCTGCCCCCTGTTCCCCCAGTAAATAATATCGGTCTTTGAACGGCGCGGGCAGGGTGGTCATTACATGGGCAAGATCGGTTTTTTTAAAGGGGAGATGACAGGTCATGTACATGGAGGTCCCGATATAGATAATGGTTTCAAAATCCAGCACAGCACCGGAGCCGATGAGGGATGCATTGGAATCGCTGATCCCGGCAACGACCTTTGTGGACGGCAGCAGCCCGAGTTCTTCGGCCACCGATGATTTCAGCGTGCCCACAACGCCATCGTTTAGCAGCAGTTCCGGGAATTTCGCCTTGTCCAAACCAGCCAGGGCCAGCAGCGCAGCGCTGTATTGCATAGAGCCCCACTTCCGATTGTCCCCAACGCCGAAAGGAACCATGGTTTTCTGAGTTGCCGTAATCCGGCCGGTCAACCGGGCCGTCAGATAATCCATGGGCTCTAAAAATTTATAAGTTTTACGATAGATTTCCGGACGTTCATTTTTGATAAACAACACATGACCCAGGGAGTCGATACCGGACAAAGTGGGTGCCATCCCGGTCAGTTTCACCCATTTCAAAAGCTTGAGCAGGCTATATCCTTTAATACTCGGAAACCCGGAAACAATCTTCCGGTTGTATTTTCCGCCCCGGGTATCGAGCCAGTGGACAGCGTTCATCAGATGATCGCCGTGTTCATCCACCGGGACGGCCAGGGACCACTGGGAATCACATCCGATGGTGACGATGTCTTCTTTTGCCACATGGGCCTTTTGAATAACTTTTTTAGCGCCCTGTATGGCTCCGTTCCACCATTCATCGGGATCCTGTTCCGCACCGCCATGGGGCAAAATACAAGTCTGAATACTTGCCGAAGCACTGGCAATCACATCGCCGTTATTCGCCACCAGCGCCACCTTGTGGCCGCCGCTGCCCAGATCAATGGCCAGCACGTACTTGGCCGGATCCGAAATGGGATTTCCCTCGGCAGCTATCTGTATCCATAATGAATGTCCCCCTTATAACCCTCTCCCATCGTCTGATTACGTCGATGGTGCCGGTCCGGATAAATCTGAAGCAATCAATTGCAAGCACCAAACCCGGACAAACCGAAAATCTCAAGCATCAAATTACAGGTAAATTCAAAATCACCATATCCAAATCTCAAAAAAAATCAAACACAAATTGCGTATCCTGCATCGTCTGAATTTATATGCCATTTTGATGTCTCCCTGTTTTGGCGTTTTCATTTTTAGTCATTGTGATTTCTTCATTATCTGATATTTATCTTTTGTTCTTTTAATATACAAACGCAAAATATCAGAATTAAGCGATTAAAAAGGAGCAGCTTTTTGAAGACATTGATTCTTACGGAAAAGCCTTCAGTGGCCATGGACTTTGCCAGGGCCCTCGGCCTGCATGGAAAAAAAGACGGCTATATTGAAAATGACCGCTACATCATCACCTGGGCCGTGGGTCACCTGATGGAGCTATTTGAACCCGGCGACTATGATCCGGCCTGGAAAAGATGGGATTTTGACAATCTGCCCGTTGTCCCTTCCGAATTCAAATACAAGCCCATTGCATCCACCCGCAAACAACTGCGTATCATCGACAAACTTCTGGCCCGCAAAACCATTGATCAAATTGTTATCGCCACCGACGCCGGTCGGGAGGGGGAGGTCATTGCCCGGACCATCCTCCTGACGGCCCGACCCGGCGCGGATTGCCCTGTTTTCCGGTTCTGGACCAGCCAGGCCCTGACTCCCGGGGTGGTAAAGGAAGGGCTGAACCTTCTTCAGCCCGGCAGCGACTATGATCGGCTCTGGTATGCCGGCCGGGCCCGCCAGATTGCCGACTGGCTGGTGGGCATGAACGGCTCAAGGGCCGCCACTATCAAGTTAAAGGACCTTTTCAGTATCGGACGGGTCCAGACCGCGGTGCTGGCCCTGCTGGTGGACCGGCACAAAAAAAGGAACGCCTTTGTATCCGAGCCTTTCTGGCAGGTGAAAGCGTCCTTTTTCAATGCAAAGGGAACCTGGCAGGGACTTTGGGTGATCGAGGATCAAAGTCGCATCCAGACGCTGGCAGCGGCCCGGGCCCTGGTTGATCGAATCAAAAGCCGGACCGGTGTTGTGGCGATGGTTAAAAAAGAAAAAAAGCAAACACCCCCGCCCCTTTTATACGCGCTCACCGATCTCCAGAGAGATGCCAATATCCGGTTCGGTCTTTCCGCCAAGCAGACCCTGGACATTGCCCAGGGTCTTTATGAGAAAAAAAAATGCCTCTCCTATCCCAGAACCGATTCCCGGGTTCTGGGATCCAAAAATATCGCCATGATTGCCGCACTGGTAAAAAAGCTCTCCGTGGCCTATCCTGAAATATTTGCGGGTATCGACAAAACCCTGATTCAGGCAAACAACCGTCGGGTCTTTAATGATGCCCGTCTCACCGATCACCATGCCCTGATCCCTCTGGCGCCCTTACCCGGGCTTCCTGCAGACAAGGAAAAAAAGATCTATGGCCTGGTCCTTAACCGCTTTGCCGCCGCCTTTTATCCGGACTGCCGGTTCGAGCAGACCGAAATTCGCACCCTTGTAGGCGAAAAAGATTTTTTCCTCAGCCGGGGTAAAGTCATCATCGATGCCGGATGGCAAAATCTCCCGGGCATTACAACCCGGTCAAAGGCAAAACCCGAAGAAGAGCAGGAGAGTCTTCCGCCCCTGGCCAAAAATGATCCAGCCCAGGTTGCCGGCACCGACCTTCTGGAGAAAAAAACACTTCCGCCGCCGGAATACACAGAGGCCCTTCTTTTAAAGGATATGACCAATCCCGGAAGATATGTCCAGGGGACGGATCTTAAAAAAATATTCAGAGGCGATGTGGGGCTCGGTACCCAGGCCACGCGGGCCCAGATTATCGAAACCCTCCTGGCCCGCAGTTATATTGCCCGAAAAAAAAAGAAGCTGACGGCCATGGGAAAAGGCATTCTGCTCATTGATACACTGAGAAAATTTACCGTTGCCGGCACCCTGGCCTCGCCTGAAAAGACGGCCAGATGGGAAATGGATCTTGAGCAGATCGCCCAGGGAAAAGGATCCATGAACCAATTTCTCTCCGACATTGAAGCCTTAGTTCGATCCATTGTTGAAGAGTTCCGCCAGGGCCATGTGCCGCCGGCACCGGATACCGTGATCGGTAAATGCCCGGCCTGCGGCGATGCGGTGATCGAACAGTTCAAAAACTATCGCTGTGCCAACTGGAAAAAAATCGATGGCGGGTGCCCCTTTGTGATCTGGAAAACCATTGCGGGTAAAAAAATCTCTGTCAAAGCGGCCAAATATCTGCTCAGCGGTAAAATCGCCGGCCCGTTCAAGGGTTTTATCTCCAAAAAGAAAAAACGCTTTTCCGCCGGTCTGCAACTTGTTCATGAACAGGGAAAATGGCAAACCCGGTTTGTATTTGACGATACCCCCTCACCTGCCCCCCACGCCCCTGTCGATAGGTCTAAGGCGCCCCCAAAATCCTCAACTGAAACCGATACCGGCGAATTGGGAAATTGCCCGATCTGCGGCGGGGAAATCATCGAGGGAAACCGCGGCTATGGGTGCTCCCGCTGGCGCAAAACAGATGGCGGCTGTAATTTTGTAATCTGGAAAACGTTTAAGGGAAAGAAACTGACCCCGGCCAACATCAAAACCCTGACCACGGGCAAAAAAACCCGGGCCTATGTATTTAAATCCGAAAATGGCAAAAAATTCAAGGCAGGTCTGAAGCTTGAAAAAAAAGATAATAGGTGGGAACCCGTGCTGGTGGACATCTGAAATTGAAAAGTGAGAAAGGAATATTGAAAACTTCTTGTATCGCTTCGCTCTGCCTTTTGATAAATAAAATCGGCAGAACACCTCTTATCCCCTCAATCAATACCCTGTGAAGGACAAAGCACCGCTTGCCCATCGTTTTTTCTCAGATTGCTTGACAAAACGAGTATCCGGTGACATTCAAAGACTTCCAATTAACGGGCAGTTCGTTTTTTTAATATCGAGTATCGAACAAGGGATATTGAATGTCAAAGCAGTGCAGAAAATCCCCTTTTTTTTATGGATACACCATCATTGCATCCTCTTTTTTTATCCAGGCAGTTGTCTGGGGTGCCTCTAATAGTTTCGGGATATTTTTCGCCCCTCTGATAGACGAATTCACCTGGACCCGCGCAACGGTGTCAGGGGCTGCCTCTCTATGTTTCCTAATGTACGGTGTTTCCAGTATCCTCATGGGAAACCTGAACGATCGCTATGGCCCCAGACTGATCATGACCGGCTGCGGCCTTTTTTTGGGAATCGGATTTTTGCTGATGTCACGCATTCATACAATCTGGCACCTGTACCTGTTCTACGGGTTGATTGCCGGTGTGGGTCTCAGCGGTACGGATGTGATCCTTTTATCCACCATGGCCAGGTGGTTTGAGAAAAAAAGAGGCATGATGAGCGG
>CAZFXX010000126.1:6769-8825 GCA_964522985.1 uncultured Desulfobacteraceae bacterium | reverse complement strand
ATCTGATACCGCCCGCAAATCTGGTGGAAGTCCGTTTTGAAAACCTTACAACCGATCCGTTGGCCCAGCTTCGACGCATCTATGGCGCGCTTAACCTGCCGGGATTTGATGCAGCCTCATCTGATTTTAAACAGTATATCGCCGCCCAGGCCGGGTACCGCAAAAACACCTATGCACTGGATAGAGACACCATTAAAAAAATTAGCCGAAGGTGGCGCATATTCATTGAGGCATGGGGGTACCAGCCGCCGGGTGATTGAATGAAACCCCCGAGGCGTGCCGGTGCCCCATCAGCAAAAATTTGACGGATGTTTTCAACTGCGGCAGTCATGCGAGAAGGTAAAAAATGATTTCAACCCTGCTCATACCGGTTCATAAAGGCAGAAAAAAACATCTTAAATCTTTGCTGAAAAGCCTGGCTGCGGCCGAAATGAGCGACTGCTACCCCCGAAAACTGCTGATCGTCAGTCAGGACCTCCCGGATATTGAAGAAATAGCGCGGCTCGAACTCAAAAATCTGCCCATCCCTTTCCAGACAGCCTTTTTCCCGAATGCAAAGCCGTTGTCAGCCCTTCGCAACAGAGGAATCGACCTGATTAAAACAGACTGGGTTCATTGCCTGGATTCCGACACACTGCTACCGGAAGATTACTTTGTCACGCTTCAAAAAAATCTGCGTCGGCAAGAATTCGAAATCGACTGTTTTCAGCTTAATTTCAAACCAATGGCGGCCAGATCGGTCTGGGCCGATTTTGAAGCCCGATTGGATTGGGCCATTTTATCCATGTATATTGGAAACGACAGGCTGTATGGCCTTAACGGAATGAACTTTCTGGCCAGGACAAAAACAATTTTGAATATCGGTGGATTTGATGAAAGCTTGATGGCCGCAGAAGATATTGAACTGGGCAACCGTCTTTATAAAGCAGGCATCTCCATGGCGTTTTTGCCGAACGTATCGATCCGGCATAATTACCCCAACCGGCTCTGGAAGCTGTTTCGTCGGAAGTTCTGGCATGGCCGGGGATATGCAAAAGTTTTTTTGAAATGCCCGGATCTTTTTAGCCAAAAAAATGCCTGACAGGGTCAAACGGTTTTGGCTCAAATCTTTTTTCAATCCCGGCTTTGTCTGGTACTGGCTGACAAGCTGGCTTGTTTTCAAGGCCGGCGTAATTTATGAGCGCTTAAAATTTTCCGGCACAAATCTTCCATAATTTTGAAAAAACCAGCTTTTTTCTGGCAAATTCCCGAAAATCCTTGATCCATCTCAAGGGACCCCATAATTTCTTCAGCATCATTGAAGGATAATAAACCCAGGCCTTAAAAATTTCCGGTCGATAAAAGCCGATACGGTCGATATAGTATTTTTCGGGAATGTCTTTCCACAACGGGTAGAAAAATGACAGTCTCATTTTCTCCCAAATAAAATGATACAGAAGGAATTCTTTTCCATCCTTTTAAAAAATGCGACCTTTGTTCCATTTTACGTACTCTCCGGGCAAAATGGTTTCTTTGAGGTTATTTCTAAAGTAAGCGTTCAGGGCTCCGGCCAGATGTGCTGTTTTAACCATATAGGTCATGGACTGATCTTTGTCCGCCTTTAAGGTGCCTGCCCCTTTTCCCAGGGCAGCCCAAAGGCAATTACATTCACCGAAACTCATGTTTCTTGATGATGTAAACGCTTTTTTATAACCTGAACTTTTCAGGAAAAGTTCATTGACAACCGGGATATTGCGGAACAGCGCAAAAGAACCGGAGATATAATTTTGATTGGTGCTAATAACATCATACGTGGCTAAAATTTCTTCTGTCAAAAAAGAAAATATATCACCATAGATCACATCGATGTCGCCATGCCCCCAAAACTGATAACCACATATGATTTCAGGAAAAATATAGGCAAATGCCGGGCGCAGGTCACACAGCTTGTAAGGTCTCGTCAGATTGATATTGAGTCCCAGTCTCTGCGTTGCCCTCTGTTTTATCTCATCAAGGCTTATATCGATGAATTTGACGTTGGCAGGACAACGCTCCGGAGGCCTGAGATCAGAAAAAA
>CAZFXX010000126.1:0-6669 GCA_964522985.1 uncultured Desulfobacteraceae bacterium | reverse complement strand
AAAAAAGTATGATTAAACATATGTTATTCTTCATCTATCCGAAACCATTGTTAAAAATAACCGTATATACAAAAACAAGTTGCACGAAATCCATGGCCCTGATCGGTGACATCATCGCTCAGCACAACCCGTTGCAATTCTTTAAATAAAAGAAAATTGCAGATGCCCCATGGCAATGCTATGATTGCTCAAGACGATTTACAGATCAATGAAATAATGCCTGCAATAAAAATTTTTTGATCAGCGAGGAAAAATGAAACCATTCTCTGACAAAGGCACCGTGGACAGTTCTGAAAACAATCCGCCCATTAACCATTTTGAATACTGGCCGCCTTATCTTTTCCATCTCCCCAGTATCTGTTTTTATATTATACTGGCATTTCGTTATAGAAGCCTTACCCTTCCCACAGTCGCCAATCCAGGATTCCCGGATTCAAAATGCGCAATTCTTGACCGGGTTCCACCTGATTTCAAACAATGGGTGGCCCGGTATAAACTGTTTCGAAGACCGGGTGACAATTCCCGCCGGGCTAAGGCAGCCCAGTACATTATCAATGAGTTCGGTATAGACTATCCTTTGGTGGTAAAGCCTGATTTAGGCCTCAAAGGCATTGGTATCGAACGCTTGAATAATTTTCAGGACCTTAAATCGTATCTGATCCGGACCAGGGGGACTGGTGCGCTTCAGTTTCAGGAGTATATCGACTGGCCGGGTGAGGCCGGGGTATTTTATATAAGGAGGCCGGGTGCCGACAGAGGCAATATCGTTTCATTGGCGTTTAAATCTCCGGTTACCGTAACCGGAGATGGCCAATCAACTCTGGAAAATCTCATAATGGCTAATAAAAGAACCCGTCGGATTCGTCACATCGTAATGCGCCACAATCGCCATCAGCTTACCATGGTGGTACCAAAAGGGGAGACCGTCCCTTTGACGTTTGCGCTCAACCATACCCAGGGTGGTGTTTTTAGTAATGCATGCCATCTTTTAACCGATGCGCTGCAAAATCGCTTTGATGACATCGCTCAGGCAATGCCTGATTTTTATTACGGCCGGTTTGATGTTAAGTTTGAAAAATTAGATACCTTTGTAAAAGGACAGCGGTTTAAAATTATCGAAATCAACGGAGCCCTTGCGGAACCGATACATTACTTTGATGCCGAAGCCCGCTTAAGAGATGTATATCGACACTACTTCAGTTGCCTCAGAGCGCTCTTTGTAATCAGTGATTTCAACCGGCGGCAGGGTCATCGACCGGCCCCTTTTAAACAATTTATGACTGAACAGTTAAATCTTATAAAATTTATTGCAGATAATTCGAAATAATACCACCACGGCAGTAACCGTCTAAAATTTCCAGACATCGATACAACACAGTATTTGTCTTATTTTTATTATTTTGTTACATACTGTGGCATCTTTCATTTGTCTATTTACACTTTTTTCGAAAAATGCCCATAGTGTCTTATTTTTATACGTTCCTTTTAAAACATATGTACTTTCGGGGTGAACGTGCCTGTGCGCCGACATCCCAAAAAACAGGATGATACATACCCTTGATTCCCTTTCAACGCCTCCATAAATTGATCTTACCCCCCATCCGAGAACTGGGAAAACTAAGACTTCGAAAGATCCGGGCCGTCGGCACCAATCCCGGAGCCTCTCAGAAAAAAACACTTTGCTCCCTGGTGAACCGGTCTCGTTTTACTGTTTTTGGCCGGGAACACGGTTTTGACAAAATTAAGCACCATACCGATTTTGTCAGGCAGGTCCCCATACTGAATTATGAAACCCTGTACCCTTACATTCAACGAATCCTGGATGGTGAAAGCGATGTCCTGTGGCCCGGCAGACCGGTTGCCCTGGCCAGCACTTCCGGAACCAGCACAGGACCCATTAAGTATATTCCGGTGACCCGTCTTTCGGCCCCGGCTTACCGGGTGGCGTCAAGGGACAGTGTTCTGGCTTATGTGGCTGAGACCGGCAACAGTGGGATACTGGCCGGCAAAATGCTTTTTATGTCCCAGAATCCCGAGTATCAAAAGATCAACGGCCTGCCGGTGGCCCCCATATCAGGGGTCTCCATGGCCCGGGTGCCCCGGTTTTTCCGGCGCAACCTGCTGCCGAGCCCGGCAGTGGCATGCATCGACGACTGGGAAGAAAAACTGGACGCCATGCTGGCAGAGGCCCTGGGACAGAATCTGACACTGATCAGCGGGATTCCGCCATGGCTGCAACTTTTTTTCGATCATGTCATTCAGCGCACCGGCAAAAAGGTGGGAGATGTTTTCCCGAATCTTCTGACCATTGTGCACGGGGGTGTCAATTTTGAACCCTACAAAGCGGCCATCCAGGAAGCTGTCGGTCGAAAGGTGGACCTGATAGAAACCTATGCCGCCACCGAAGGGTTTATTGCTTTTCAGGATGACGTATCTTCTCCGGGTATGCTGCTCAGTCTCATGGGGGGCATGTTTTTTGAATTTGTACCCGTCGACGAAATCAACAAGCGAACCCCCACACGACTTCGACTGGACCAAGTGGATACCGGCCGGAATTACGGCATCATTTTAACAAGCAATGCCGGATTGTGGGCCTATGACATCGGTGATACGGTTAAATTTATATCCAAAGATCCCTTGCGAATGGTTGTAACAGGCCGTTCCAAACACTTTATCTCGGCTTTTGGGGAACATGTCATCGTGGAGCAGGTGGACTCGGCCCTTGCTGAAACACTGACCTTAACAAATCTGGAGGTAAGAGAATATACGGTGGCCCCCTGTATTCATCCGGAAAATGGATTGCCCCACCATGAATGGTTTATAGAATTCGAGAAACCGCCCGAAGACCCGGCCCGGTTTGCCCTTCAACTGGATGATGCCCTGCGCCGGAAAAATATTATCTACAACGGCCTGGTGGACAAAAATATTCTCTGTCCCTTGAGGGTAAATCGGATTCGACGTCACGGCTTCAGGGATTACATGGCCGCCATTGGAAAGCTTGGCGGTCAAAACAAAGTGCCCCGTATCCTGAATGAACGGGGGCTTGCCAATGATTTACAGCGATACCTGATACCGTGAAGTATGTTTTCAAACCGGTCAACGATTGCCGGAAAATAACAAAATATTTTCTTAAAAAAGGAGATAAAAAATGGCAACACTTTCCCGTACGCCAATAGACACTCAGGCAGAACTGCGGTCTTCAAATTATTTTGATCACTGGCCACCCTATGTTTTTTATTTTCCCGTTATTGTCTGCTACCTGCTGTTGTCATGCCGGCATAAAAGTCTAACCCTGCCATCTGTTGCCAACCCTGAATTTCCGGAATCAAAATGTGATAGTCTCGATCTGATTCCAGACGCCCTTGCCAGATGGGTGGGTCGGTATCAGCGTTTTCACTCGAATGAGGAGCCTGCTCAACGAGCAGACGCTGCTCAAAAATGCATCAACGACGCCGGGCTGACCTATCCTCTTGTTATAAAACCGGATTTAGGTCTTAAAGGCATTGGCGTAGCGCAATTGGATGATAAGCAGGCCCTTGATAATTATCTGCAACGACACGAGGGCGCCGGTGATTTTCAGTTTCAGGAATATATTGACTGGCCCGGTGAAGCCGGGGCGTTTTACATCAGGATGCCCGGCAAAGCCAAGGGACGTATCGTTTCTTTGGCTTTCAAATTTCCTGCCAGCGTCACCGGAGATGGCAGATCCCCTCTGAAGGCGCTTATTGAGGTAAAAGAAATACCCCGCACCAAAAAAAAACTTTTCCTGAGTCATAACCGTCATCGACTTGAGCAGGTAATCAAGAAAGGCAAAACTTTCCCACTAATGTTTGTCCGTAATCATGACCAGGGAGGGGTTTACAGAAATGGCCGGGCCTGGATCACCACGGAATTGAACAACCGGTTTGATGAGATCGCCCGGGCGATTCCCAATTTTTATTACGGTCGGTTTGATGTCAAGTTCGAAACCATGGACACCTTTGCAAAGGGCCAACAATTTAAAATTATTGAAATAAACGGGGCCTCATCCGAAGCCGGGCATATCTTTGATGCCAATGCCCGTTTGGGGAGGGTCTACCTTTCCTATTTCAAACGCCTGAACAGACTGTTTGCCATCAGCATCGCAAATTGCCGGCGCGGGTACCGGCCGGTCTCTTTAAAAACGGCCATCGCAAATCAACGAGATGTTTTTGAGTTTGTCAATAAGGGGCTTTACGGAAAAAAAGACACTTAAGGGATAAAAAACAATGCCGAAACATAAAGGCCCCATCCGGCGGGCAATTTTAAAGTTTCTATATAAATCAGGAATGATAAAGCTGTCCTTTTATACCAGTGCTTTTATCTGGCACCGTATCCATCGTAAAAAAGAGCAGATGACCGTTACGGACGTGCATCACCTTTTTTACATTGATTTCCTGAAGGTCCCGCCCGATAAAATGGAAATCATCAGGCAAACAGAAAAAAGCATAACCACCCTGGTTTCGCATGACTGTCCGATTCTGAAGATGGCCGCAACAATTAATGAGGATACCCGGAAGATGTGCCTGAATACTTCAAAGGGCCCCTGTAAATATTTTATCCGCAAACTGGGCGCCAACATCCGCGTTGACAATGATTATTATCATATCCGCCCCCATTACCCAAAATGCCGGGAGACCATTTCCATCCTGAATTGATTCTATTCTTTTTTAATTTTAAGCACATAACCGATTGTAAACCCCGTAAGATAAAACAGTTTTTTATGTTTACGGGCCGATTTCAAATTAAAAACAAGTTTTTTAAATTGCTTCAGGTGAAGATTGTTTGCTCTAAAAGCCGCATGATAGTCGTTTATGGTATGCTTGTAGGCATTGGTGGAAAAATTTTTAAAAATGCGTATGGTCTTATTTTTTTTCAGCCAGAAATCGGTCCGCAAGTCCGAAATGATAACAGCCCCCCCTGGGTTGACCAGTTTTGAAATTTCGGATATAGCCGCAAAGAGATCTTCAATGTGGCTCAACACCAGGTTGCACAGAATCAAATCAAACCCGCCGGTCAACGGCAATTGTTTCAGGTCAGCCTGAATCAACTGCAGGTGGGGTGTTTTCTTTTTGGCCATTTTCAACATAGGCCTGGAAAAATCTACCCCCGTAACCATTGCCCCTCTCTGAATAAACTGAAGGGCGTATCTCCCTGTACCACAGCCGATATCAAGAAGCCTTTTGCCGCTGACATCACCGGCCATAGCCGGGATGACATCCTGTTCCAGTTCGATAAGGGGATTCGGATAACTGTCGTACGCTTTGGACCAGTTCCTGTATAGATCGTGTACCGCAAGGTAATTTGCCATTTATCAGATCCAGAGGGTGTTTAACCATTATCAAAAGCTGCAGGTCAATCCCACAGTCACTAAGTGATTCAACAAACTGCCGTATTCGGTATCGCTGTCGCCCAGGTACAGATTGCCCACGGCAAAAATTTCAAAATAATTATTGAGTTCGTAGTTGACCATGCCGATGGCCCGGCTGGAGGTATCATCCAGGTCACAAATCCAGCGCGCCGTAAGCGTAAGGGTATCCCAGATGCGTGGCTTGACATACTGAATCAAAAGATAGTTTTTACGGACAAAAGAAACCGCATGATTGTCCAGGTCAAGGCCATCGATTTCATCGATCAGTTGATCAGTAGTGCCGTCAAAATCAGACAGGCGATCCATAATTTCCTGATACAGGCTTTCGGAAACCAGGCATTGCTCAATGGGCTCTTTTGTGCATCCGTCGCCATGATGAAAATATTCAAGGGTCACGGTGGAGCCGTCTGTCAGGGTATAGGCCCCCCCCACCAGGATATCCACGGCATCCTCTTCCGCCGACACGCTCCCTTCGGCGTATACCAGCAGCGGATCGGCCAGGGTCATTCCCCCGAAAAATCCGACCTCCGCCTTTTCATTCTCCCGGCAGGCACCGATCAGGCTGAAATATTTTTCATCACCGGTAAAATCAAGCTTCAGGGCATACGTGTTTTTAAAATCCCGGATGCCGTTAGCCCGGCCTTTACCAATATTGGCAATACCGGAAAGAGACCAGGTCAGACTGGGTATCCATACGGCCCGCAGGTAGTCAAGTCCCGGCAGTTCCAGACTGGGGTTGTTGCGGCCGTTGTCCTGATAAAACGGGTTGGAGGGCGAAAGCAGATAGGATGGCCCCCACTGAAGGTTCTCGCGCCCAACGGAAATAAAAAGCGCATCGGCTATCCGAAGCTTGGCCAGCCATTCGTTCACATACAGGTCACTGTCGGACACATCGTCCTTGTACTGATAGACACCGTCATCCCAGGTTGTGTGATAAAGTGTGGCCCGGGGCTTGAGTTCCAGTTCCAGCCGGTTCAGGGGCAGATAAAAATCAGGCCGCAGTTCAACCCCCAGCCGTCTATTGGGAATGCCCAGAATATTGTAGGGATTAAGCCCTGATTCTTCCACATCCTGGAAAAGGGCATATCCGACGATATCGGCGCGAAAATCAAGTTCATCGGTGAGTGTCCGGAACCAACCGGCCCCGTCGGGTGTTCCTTCCGGCGTCTGGGTGCTGGCTGAACAAAAACCGGCAGCCATTAAAAATACAATCGAAATGATCAGATATTTTTTTATCATCATCGTCTCAGCAGATTAAGATTGAAAAGATAATCCGGCAA
>CAZFXX010000125.1:0-8835 GCA_964522985.1 uncultured Desulfobacteraceae bacterium | reverse complement strand
GGCATCGAGATTGTGGACGTTAAAATCAAGCGGATTAATTACGTGGAGCAGGTCCGGAAATCGGTATACGGCCGAATGATTGCCGAACGAAACCAGATCGCGGAAAAATTTCGTTCCGAGGGGCAAGGTGAGGCACGCAAAATTTTAGGTGAAAAGGAGCGCGATTTAAAGCAGATCACATCCGAGGCCTACAAGACGGCCCAGGAGCTCAAGGGTAAGGCGGATGCCGAGGTGACCAAACTCTTTGCCCTGGCATATGGGGTTGATCCTGAATTCTATTCGTTTTCCAAGACCCTCGAAACTTACACCCAAGCCTTGGATAAAAATATCTCCATCGTTTTGTCAACGGATTCGGAATTCCTGAAATACCTTAAAGGATATACCAAATAAGTAACGAACCCCTGAAACAGAAAAAGCACCGCAATTTTTTTGCCATAGTGCTTTTTCTGTTTTAGTAATCTATTCCAATCGGCATTATTTACCCTTTCTGCGCTGATGCCGCGTGCGGGCTAGAAGCTTTCTGTGCTTATGTTTTCGCATTTTCTTTCTACGTTTTTTGATGACACTGCCCAACCGATCACCCCCATTCTTTGTTTAATAAAATGTATAAAAATTTTTGATAACATTCTTTGTTATCATTTGTCCATGTTTTTTTTATAATGGGGGGCGTCAGCCAGGGGCAGGGGACAACGGTCGGAGGGCGGAAATCAGGAATTAGTAAAATAAGCACCGGAAACGTTCCAGACGAAAAAGCAATGGAAAAGAAAAAAAAATTCAATCGGGAACAGATTGCCGTGGTTAATAATGCGGTAACTATGGCCGAAGAACTGGTCAGTAATTATTATAAATTATCAGCGGCCCAATGGCTTCGCCAGAAGTATGATGTAAAAACGGTTGCCGACCTCTCCCCCAGGGAACTGGTGAACGGCCCTTTTGCCCAGGTTGTCCGTTATAAGGGCCAGCGCCGGGATACGGCCCTGGGCTCCGCCACCTATGATTTTTACAAAATTTGTCTGCAGGATTATGCCATTCTTGCCGTACTGAAAAAAATCGATGTCTTGCATATTTTCCCATTCACACTGTATATCATCACCCATGAACTGATCCATATCGTTCGATTTAGTAAATTTTTACAAAACTTCAATGCCTCATCTGTAGAAAAAATGGCTGAGGAGATCCGGGTGCATCAAAAAACCCACACGATTCTGGAGTCCGTTCAGGTCCCCGGTTTAGCAGATACGCTTATTTTTTTTGTCAACTGGCGAACGTCCCTGGATGATTTGTCCAACAATTGATCCGGACGGATTCAGAGCTCGTGCAGAAACAGATTTACATTTAAAGCACCGATGCATCAGGTTTTGCTGCGTTGGGAACTCCGACCGGCAGAACAGCGGCGTATGAAAAACAGTTAGCAGTCGATGATGTGCTTTCGGCAAAAGCCAAATATGTTTGCCCGGAATTAGCCGAATGTCCGCCTTGACAATCAAATATTTCAGACTATATTAAGCCTACCTTAAGCGATTTTTAGCCCGATCTGAACGGGGACCTCTTCGCTAAAAATCGCTGACTCAGGTTAAAATTAAATCAAAATTTGTGGAGGTTTTGTTAATGCCCATCTATGAATACGAATGTGCTCAGTGCGGTAAAAAAGAGGAGGTGCTTCAAAAATTTTCCGACCAGCCGTTAACCACATGTAAATATTGTTCCGGCAAACTGCACAAACTCATTTCCCATAGCAGTTTCCATCTCAAGGGGTCTGGATGGTATGTCACAGACTATGCCGATAAATCAAAAAAACCATCAAAGGCTCAATCTATGGAAAAATCTTCGGAGTCAAAAACGTCCGATGAAAAAACAACTGATGTAAAACCCACTAAAAGCGCTGAAAAAAAAACAGAGAAGTAAAAAAACAGCTATCCTGAATTTAAAAAACCGACAAGATACGAATAAAATGCAAGGATGAAAAAAAATAGTTCGACCATTCTTTACAACTAAAAATGTATGCTTATTGTTTAATACAAACAATAGTATCTCTTCGAGAATATATTACCGCATACAATAACATTTTTATCTATCGTAATCTTTATTGATTAAAAAAAAGGAGAAAATGAATTATGAAACTCAGACCACTGCAGGATCGAATTCTAGTAAAGCGTGTTGAAGAGGAGACAAAAACCAAGGGTGGAATCATCATTCCTGATTCAGCCAAAGAAAAACCGGCCGAGGGAATGGTTGTGGCTGCCGGTAACGGCAAACTGGCCGATGATGGGAAAAGGGTTCCCCTTGAAATCAAAAAAGGTGACCGCGTTCTTTTTGGCAAATATTCCGGTACCGAGGTTAAAATTGAAGGTGAAGAGCATCTGATCATGCGTGAAGAGGATGTCCTGGGTGTAATCGAATAAAAAACAACTTTTTATTAAGGAGGAACAATAGATATGGCTAAACTGATTAAATATGATATGAAAGCCCGCGAAGCAATGCTGAACGGGGTAAGAACACTTGCTGACGCGGTTGTCGTAACACTGGGCCCCAAGGGCAGAAATGTCGTTATCGACAAATCCTGGGGTTCCCCTACAGTTACCAAAGACGGCGTAACCGTTGCCAAAGAAATCGAACTGGAAGACAAGTTTGAGAACATGGGCGCACAGATGGTCAAGGAAGTTGCCAGCAAGACTAGCGACATGGCCGGCGACGGTACGACAACCGCGACCGTGCTTGCAAGAGCGATTTATGAAGAAGGTCAGAAACTGGTTGCTGCGGGCAATAATCCCATGTCCATCAAACGGGGTATCGATACAGCAATCGAAGTTGTCGTCAAGGAACTTGCGAAACTCAGCAAACCCACAAAAGATCAGCGTGAGATTGCCCAGGTCGGCACTATTTCCGCCAACAACGATGAAACCATCGGCAATATTATCGCCGAAGCCATGAACAAGGTCGGTAAGGAAGGTGTCATCACAGTTGAAGAAGCCAAAAGCATGGAAACAACCCTTGAGGTCGTTGAAGGCATGCAGTTTGACCGTGGGTACCTCTCCCCCTACTTTGTCACAGATCCTGAAAAAATGATTGTCTCCCTGGAAGATCCCTATATCCTGATAAACGAGAAAAAGATCAGTAATATGAAAGATCTGCTGCCCGTTCTGGAGCAGGTTGCCAAAATGGGCAAGCCCCTGATGATCATTGCAGAGGATGTGGACGGCGAAGCCCTGGCCACCCTAGTTGTCAACAAGCTGCGCGGCACCCTTCAAATCGCCGCGGTCAAGGCCCCGGGCTTTGGTGATCGCCGCAAGGCCATGCTCGAAGACCTCGGCATTCTCACCGGCGGCCAGGTCGTTTCCGAAGATCTGGGAATCAAGCTCGAGAACCTGACCCTTGCAGACCTGGGTACAGCCAAGCGCATCAGCATCGACAAAGACAATACCACAGTTGTGGACGGTGCCGGCGAACGCGATGCACTGGAAGGCCGGGTAAAACAGATCCGTGCCCAGATCGAGGAGACCACCTCTGATTACGATCGTGAAAAACTCCAGGAACGCCTGGCCAAACTCATCGGCGGTGTTGCCGTGATCAATGTGGGTGCTGCCACCGAAACTGAAATGAAAGAGAAAAAGGCCCGTGTTGAAGATGCACTGAACGCTACCCGTGCTGCCGTAGAAGAGGGTATCGTTGCCGGCGGTGGTGTTGCGCTTGTTCGCTGCATTCCGGCCCTGGAAAAAATTGAAACCAAGGCTGAAGAAAAACTGGGTGTCAAGGTCATCATCCGCGCCGTGGAAGAGCCGTTGCGCCAGATTGCCAACAATGCCGGTCATGAAGGTTCCGTGGTAATAGACAAGGTTAAAAGCAGTGAAGGTTCAATGGGCTACAATGCCGACACCAACACCTATGAAGACCTTATTGACGCCGGTGTCATTGATCCTACCAAGGTTGCCCGCTTTGCACTCCAGAATGCCGGCAGCGTGGCAGGTCTGATGCTGACCACCGAGGCCATGATTGCCGACAAACCTGAACCGAAATCCGAACCGGCCATGCCTGCCGGAGCGGGTGGAGCGGGTGGAATGGGCGGAATGGGCGGAATGGGCGGAATGATGTAATTCGACCCTTCTTTGAAAAACCGGCAGATGGACAGGCAGCATGATATAGTTGCCGCCGGTATAAAAATATAATAATAAAAAAGCCTTCCTGCATTTCAATGCAGGAAGGCTTTTTTTGTTTTAAGGCTTGGCATGGAAAACCTTGACAAACAGATTACAAACAGAGTACTGATATGTATCATAAAATTGAAGGATTGAGGAACACCATCCATTACCGCCTAAAAATTTGAGATTTAAGGTCCGGAACCGACTGGTTTATTAAGAAAAAAATGGGGAAACCAATGAAACTTAAAGTAAGATTGCATATGATCATGTGTTGCCTTATCTTTACTGCAATAACTGCTTTTTGCCAGACAGGTCTTTTTGCACAGGAAAATGAGATCGCGCTTACCCATGAAGCCGGTTTTTATTATACTATTCAGAGAGGGGACACCCTGTGGGATTTATCGGACCAGTTTTTTGATTCGCCTTGGGTATGGCCTGATCTGTGGAATAAAAATCGTCAAATTCCAAACCCGCACTGGATTTATCCAGGAGAACGGATTCGTTTATACCAGGGAGAGGGTACCGATAAACTGACACTGAAGGCCCCGATGCCCCCATCGCCAGCTACTCAGGTGGCATCTTTGAAAAAAATGCCGTATTATCTCTATACCTCCATCAATCAGGTCGGGTTTATTAAAAAAATAGCAATTTTCGCCAATGGATCGATCTTTAAAGTCGATGGCGATCATGAGATGATCAGTACCGGGGATATGATTTATATTCAACCGGAAGTCGGCAAAACACTCATACCGGGCAGTCGGCATACGGTTTACCGAACTATGGCACCTGCCATCGACAACGCCTATCGATCAAATGCAGGCATCCAGCATTACTTGACAGGTGTGGTGGAAATTGAGAAAAAAGAGCCTGATTTTGTCATTGCCCGTGTAATGGATACATACCGTGAAATTAAAATAGGCGACAAACTGCTACCTTTCAGGCCTAAGGATTCTAAAATTTTTTTGAAACCCAGTCCCGGAAATATTAAAGCCCGAGTGATCGTTTCCGAAGAACATGCCGACCTGATCGGTGAGAGTACAACGGCGTTTATCGACAAGGGAAGTAAAGACGGCATCGAGCTCGGCCAGCAATACAGTGTTTATTACCAAGACACCAAAAAACTTGATCCTGCCTCGGATAAAACTATACGCTTAAATCCGGTAAATTTCGGTACGCTTCTCGTTTTGCACACTGAAAAGACAACTTCCACGGTTATCGTTACCAATTCAAACAAAGATATTCATCCCGGAGATAAAGTCTGCAGCCCGTTTCAGCCGTAGGGTTAAGGGTAGGCGTTTGAAGATAGAAGTCGGGGGGCAGAAGCTTGAAGCGTCTGAAATCTGAAATGGAGATTAGAAAAAATCAATGGGCGTACCTTAACCCTTTAAACTGTCCAGGTAACCCGGAGTACTTCCTGATAAGTTGTCTCTCCCTTTAACAGTTTTTTAACGGCATTTTTTCTGAGGGTGATCATGCCCTCTTCCCTGGCCTTGGCAGACAGCCGTTCCAGATCGGCTGCAGGAGTCGTTAATTTTTTAAGTGCTTCGGAATACGGCAGCACTTCAAGGATAGCCGTTCTGCCGAAATAACCTGTTCCCCGGCACCGCAGGCAGCCTTTGCCGCGAGTGAGACGAACCGATCCCGTCCGACCGATATCCAACCCCATGCCCTTTAATTCGGCCGTATCCATCTCAAATGTTTCCCGGCACCGGCTGCATACCTTGCGAACCAGCCGTTGGCTCAAAATCCCCACCAGCGTGGCCCTGATTAAAAAAGGCGGGACCCCCAGGTCCAGCAATCGGGTAATGGACGACGGGGCATCATTGGTATGCAGTGTCGATAATACAAGGTGGCCGGTCAGGGCCGCCTGAACTGCGTTTCCAGCGGTTTCCAGATCACGCATTTCACCGATCATTATAATATCCGGATCCTGCCGTAATATATTCCTTAAAATAGTTGCAAAGGTGATGTCTATCGCTGGTTGAACCGCGATCTGGTTAAAGCTCTCATGAACCATTTCAATGGGGTCTTCAACGGTTGTGATGTTGATTTCAGGGGTTGCAATCTTTCTTAAGGTTGAATACAGGGTTGTTGATTTTCCGCTGCCGGTAGGGCCGCAGACCAGTACGATGCCATGGGGCCGATTGATGAATCCGTTGTAACGGGCCAGGTCCTGCTCGGTAAATCCCAGTTTCTCAAGGTCCTGAAAAAGAATATCCGGATCCATGATACGCAACACGGCTTTTTCACCAAAGGCCACCGGGATCGTTGATACCCGTATCTCAATTTCTACATCTCCCCTGTCGGTTTTGATCCGGCCGTCCTGGGGCCGCCGTTTTTCAGCCATATTCATTCGTGAGAGATTCTTTATCCGGCTGATAACGGCTGAATGGACATTTTTGGGTAATTCGTAAATCATATGGAGGACGCCGTCGATTCTCATCCGGACCAGGCTTTTGTCCCGCTTGGGTTCTATATGAATGTCGCTGGCCCGCTGCTCAAAGGCATAGCTCAACAGGTGATTCACGGCATTGACAACATGCTGATCATTGGAAGGCAGTTCATCGGTTGATTTTAAACGAACATACTGCTCCAGGTTTCCAAGATCCACGGATGGTGCGGTGAACTGGTGTTCGGCGGCGACAATGGACCGTTTAAATCCGTAGAATTCGTTGATAATTTTTATAATATCGGATTTAGAACTGACGACGGCCTTGATTTCCAGATTACTGGCCCGGGCAATATCCTCCATTACCTCGGCGTTAAAGGGGTTGGGTGTTGCTACCGTCAGACATCCGTCGCGCACATCTATGGGTAATGCCAGATGCTTCATGGCAAAAGAAAGGGGGAGTATGGTTGTCACTACATTAAGGTCCAGCTTTAAAGGATCGATTTTGGTAAATGGGACTTTCCATTCGGCGGCAAGGGTCTGGAAGATCGTATCCTCATCCAGTTGGCCGGACAAACCATCGGCCCGGTCCAACTTAAGAGATGAGATAATGTCGATAATGGTGACAGGCTGTTTGTGATTCTTTTCAAGGCGCTGTTGAATGGCCTCTTTTTTGGATAATACCTCCAATGCCCTGGCCTTGCCGAGCAGCTTATTTTTGACCAGTATATTGAGGACATTTTTTTCAGAAAACGGTTGGTTTGACTTCTGGGAAATGAGCATTTTAAAACCGTCTCAGATCATTCAGGCATTCGTTAAAATTCAGCTATCACATGATGGGCTTCACCCCAAACAGACAGCATGCCCATAAAATTTAGGAATTGAGAGATTGAATGGTCAAACCGGCAATATCATTCATTCCGGTTGATATTGTTTGCAGCCATTTCAGCCCATCCTGTAATGCGTTTCACCAGCATTTCATGCCGGACCGTTTCACCCTGGCTCTGGAATTTCCTGATGTTGCCTTTGATTTTTTGGAATAGTGTCAGATCAGACCGGTTTCCAATTCTTCCCAATCCGCGAATCAGGATAATCAGATGCTGCAGCAGGGCTTCGATATGGTTCGGGCTTTCAGGTTGAACAAAAATATTTGATTCGGGATTACTATAAATTTTTATGGCGTTGCGCAATACGGTTCGGGCGGTTTTTCCGTTCACCAGGGCGAGAAATATAAATACCTCCCTTTCAAGGTTTGCCAGGAATTGAAACGGCATGGCCTTCGATGCAGCCTCCGGAGCTTTAAGCGATTTTACGATGGCCTGATGAACTGTTCGGATTTTGGTAATGAATTTCTCCCGATTGCTTTCTATACGCCAGATGGCATAGGTGATCACTTCCCGATCCAGGCCTTCTTTGACCAGCAACACCTCTTCAGGCGTAAGTTCAATATCAAGATTAAGTTCCTTGTTGTATTTGCGCACCAGCAAATTCGCCAGCATCAGCGCATTACGATCCGCATGCGCAATTGTTTCGGGATTAGCACAAAAATCCTCTATCAGGACGCGAATGGCCCGCTTGGGCTGATGCATTTTGGCGATCAACAGTTGCAGGGAGTTTAAAAAGGCCACCCGGTCACTGCGATACTTGGTTTCCTTGAGATACTGCCATAAAAACTCGAATATTTTTTTTTCGTAGCAAATAAATTCGGGAATATTTTTTTCAAAAATTTCCCTGAGAAAATGTCCCTTATTATCAAAACAGCTTTTCAGCAGATCGATAATATTCCGGGTGTCTTCAACCGAAACATCAAACTCGGCGGCAATAACGTCGTAATCCCTGTTATCAAAATCAGCATCGCCGCTTACAAGGGCTTTGATTTTTTTGCGTGTCATCGAACGGGATTTGTAAAAATCGAGCTTTTGCAACAGGTTGGTTTGAACGCCTTTTATTATAGAAGAATGGCCCTGGGCCGCAATTTTGATTTTACCTTCCTCGACGGCAATATCATCATATACATCATCCTTGACTTGTTCGAGCCGGTTTTGAAAATCATCAAGCACCTTTTTACGAATATTCCGGCCCTTGGGATTTTTTTCTACTGCTGCCAGCAGATTGCTGGCAATGTCCATTTTTTGCCCCAACTCTTTAGCATCTATTTTTTTAAAATTATCTCCGTAGATGTTTTTCATTATTTTATTGATTTTTTCCGGAGAGTCCACCGCCTCCAGCAGTTCTACGGTCAGGGTAAGTTTTTTTTTAAATTTTTTTGAGTCCAGCCTTCCAAGTGTTTGGCCGTAAACACCGGCCAAA
>CAZFXX010000124.1:0-8841 GCA_964522985.1 uncultured Desulfobacteraceae bacterium | reverse complement strand
GACAGAGGTGTATTCACGGGTGGTGGGATACCTCAGACCGGTCAAGCAGTGGAACAACGGCAAACGGGCTGAGTTTGATCAGAGAAAGATGTTTAAGGTTGCCTGAACAGCGGTTATTCGGTGACCCTCCTAAATATTCGATTCTCACTATTCCATATTCAACTTGGCAAGGAGATAACCAATGGTACTGGGTGGCGTTCAGAAAAATTCGATGATCGATTATCCGGAAAAAATAAGTTGCGTGATTTTTCTTTCAGGGTGTAATTTTGACTGTCCGTACTGCCATAACCCCGACCTGGCCCAGGGGTGTGCTGAATGTCCGGCAGACCTGACCGAGGCCAATATCATGCAATTTCTGGAAGAACGCAGAAATTTTCTGGACGGGGTGGTAATTTCCGGCGGAGAGCCCACGCTTCAACCGGATCTTGCGGATCTGTGCAAAAAAATCAAACAGATGGGATACCCGGTGAAGCTTGACACCAACGGCAGCCGGCCGGATGTGCTGGAACGTCTGCTTGAAAACCATCTGATTGACTATGTGGCCATGGATGTCAAAACAGATCCGGGTAACTACGCACCATTTATCCAGAAAAAAAGCCACCCGGATCATATTATTTCCAGTGTCCGGTTGACCATGGCATCCGGACTGCCCTATGAATTCAAAACCACCTGCCTCAAACCGCTTGTGGATACCGGCATTATTGAAAGCATTGCCCGCCTGATAAAGGGGGCAAGGCTCTGGGCCCTTCAGGCGTGTCGGGAGACCCAGGTTCTGCATCCTGAATTCTTTCAAAACAACGACTGCAGACTGGAAGAAAACGAATTACTGCAATTTCAGGCCATTGGTGCAAATTACGTGGAAAAATGTATTGTACGATAAGGCCCACCAGCGCAAAACGGCAATTTTTGGACATGTTTATCTTATCTTGAGCAGCCGGGCCGCATTTTGACCGCAAATACGGTCGATATCCTCTTTTTCAAGTCGGCTTTGTTCCAGTTCCTTAAAATACCGGGCCGGTTTGAGCAGTGGGAAATCCGTCCCCAAAAGAATCTTATCAATTCCGGCAATCTGTTTTGCAAAGGTCCAGATATCCTGGTGATAGAGAAATGGAGATGCCGCCGTATCAAAATAGATGTTTTTCAGGGTATCTTTAACCTCTTTTTTTAGCAGATTGTAAAAAAAGATCCCGCCGCCCCAATGGGCCAGAACAATGATATTTTCCGAAAACCGCCTGGCCAGGTTGTATATCTGCGCCAGGGTATTGGGTGTTTTCCCCGGATAGAGATGACCCACCGGCTCATTGGTGTGAATCAGGACCGGCACCCTTCTTTCACAACAGACCTCCATGATGGGCGCCAGATCATCAAGGGCTGCTTCATCGATTCCCGATTCATAAAATGCCAGTTCTCCTACACCGGCAAGCCCGCCTTCAAGACAGCGAACGGTTTCTGTAGCGGCCTTTGGGCTAGCAGGATCAAAGCAGGCCATTCCAATCAGCCGTTCCGGATATTTTTCGACCACCGCCATCACATAATCGTTCTGCAGCTTAAAGGTTTCCGCCTTTCGCCAGGGAAATCCGAAAACAACGGCCTTGTCAACCCCCTGTTCATCCATGACGGCAATGGTCTGTTCCGCGCTCACAAGCTTTGATCCGGGTGAATCATACAAGAGTCTGAAGGCGGATTCACCGTCAAAATAGCGATCCCTTGAGTCCCGGATATCTTCGGGAAAAATATGGGTATGGAAATCAATGATCATTTTTTACCTCCGTTATAATGCGTGGTTGCATTGAAACTTTAAATTGCAGTATTAACAAAATTTTGCGGCTTATTGAGCTGTCGAATAGTTTAGTCTTAAAAAATAGGTTATGGGCTTTGAGAAAGATATCCCGGCACGACAAACCCGCATTACCCGAATCTACATTACAAAAATATTCGTTTAAAATATTCATTGAATATTCTGAAAACAGGTTGCTATGACCTTTCCGGTCAGGCACTAACGATCAGATCATTGAAAACGCAGGGCCTTCACGATGAATCAAATATTGACTATGAAGCTGAATCTTATACAATACCACACATGGATTATAATTGTTAATTGTTTTACACTTTTTTTGTAATCTTTTAACAAAGAGGAAAAGCCGGCATGTTCTGTCTCTTGAATCTATACGCTGTAACTTGTAACCTGAATTAGGGATAACTGGAAATCAACCTGTGGATTTAACTTCAAATAACTTTGAACGCCATGTTGTCCTAGTGGCACCTGAGGTGCACTGGAACACCGGCAATATCGGACGGACCTGCATAGGGGCCGGGGCCTGTTTACATTTGATCCGGCCCCTTGGATTTTCACTGGACAGCCGCCAGGTCAAACGTGCCGGCCTGGATTACTGGCCAAAAGTAAAGCTGTTTATCTGGAACACTTTTGCAGATTTTCAAAAGCAGATGAATCCGGCAAAAGAAGAAATTGCGATATTCACCAAAAACGGTTCAAAACTTTTCTGGGAAATGCCGTCTATTAAAAGGCTTTTTCTGGTTTTTGGCTCCGAGACCAAAGGGCTTTCTCCCCAAATCCTGAGTGCCTATAAAAATACGGCCTTTTGTATACCTATAACTTCAGAAATACGGTGTCTGAATCTTTCTACCACTGTGGGGATAGCGCTTTATGAAAGTTTAAAAAATACGTTTATGGGAAAAGGAGAAAAACAATGCGGCACATCATAATGATTTTAGCCCTTTGTTCCGCTCTGCTTCTGGTTGCTGGATGCGCCGGGACCGGAAACGACATCCTCGACCAGGATACCGGTAGCATGTCCGATGAAGCGCTGCTGAAATATTATTACCAACTGGAGGAAGAAATAGCCAAATGCGAACGTCAGTCCGACCGGGCATCTATCGGAATCGGAACCGGCTTTGGCCGACGGGGGATCGGTTTTGGCTTCGGTCTCAGCCAGGGCATGGTCAACTGCAATGCAGACGAATTGGGGGAACGCCGTGTAGATGTCCGTCTGCAGTTAAAAAAAAGGGACATAACGCCCTGAGGCCTGTCAAGGGCAGCGCTTACCGTTCGAACAGATGCATCGAGGTTGATACGGGTCGTGTTTCATGGTCCACAAGTACTCCGACAACCGTCATAAGATGGGCCGGATACAACCCGGGTCAGAGATTTATGTAAACGGTTTGCATTTATCTGTTTTTGGATGTTATTGTTTGTTGACAGGCAGTTAATTTTGTGGTCTTCAAAATTAATTTTAATACAGGTTTTTATCATTTGGAAAATCGGATAAAATAATGATTTTATAAAAAAGGGGATATTAAATGAAACAGAAATATATCATTAAAAAAGACGACGACAAAAATACTTTGGTGCTTAAAGAGTATGCTGAATTGGATAAGGAAATAATGTCGTTTATGAATGAGCAGGAATATAACCAGGAAGATATAACACAAGCCATTACCGGCGGCAGCGATGAGCTGATCAGTGTGTTAAGGAATACTGATTTTTACCCTCCGCAGGTTTTTGCCGAAAAACTAGCTGAAAAAATTACGGAAATTTTTGATACCGACACTGATGATGCCGTGGAGCTTTTGTTGAACGATGCCGATTTTTTGATAAAGGATGCGCCGAAAGAGCCGCCGATTATTCCGGAACTTGAAGGCGGGGATGATGATGTTGACGACTTGCTTGAGGACGACCTTGCTGATTCAAATAAGATCGGTAAGAAAAGTACGCCAATTAAAATAGCCGACGACGAAACGCTGGGCAGTGATATAGAAATTGATTCAAAGGATTAGAAATTAAACTGCCCATGGGAGGAAACGAATAAGAGAACTTGTTTTGTATAAAAAATTTATAATATTGTTTTATATTTTGTCGATCCTTCTTTTGGCCGGTTGCGGTATGAAAAAAGAGGTCCGATTTGCCGGTCGAACTATGGGAACGACCTATCATGTTACGGTGATCAGCGGTTATTTCAACACCCCTTCAAGGCTCGATACTAAAATTGTTCGACGACTGGAAGAAATCAATCAGAGCATGTCCATCTATCTGGCGAACAGTGAAATCAGTCGCTTTAATGCCATGCGCCGGACCGATGACCCCATAAAAATGTCATATGATTTTCTGCACGTCATGATCATCGCCCGAAATCTGTTTGCGATGACAAAAGGATGCTGGGACGGGACGGTAAGGCCCCTAGTGGATTTATGGGGGTTCAGTAAGCCGACGGTTCAGCAGGTACTCCCGCCCGATGAAAAAATCAAACAGGCATTAGAACAGATCGGATTCGAACGAATTCAGATCGATGAGGATGGTTATTTATCCAAAAAAAATGACAACCTGGGCCTTGATCTGGGGTCCATCGCCAAAGGTTATGCCGTTGACCAGATTGCTGAACTGATTCGGGCCGATGGATGGGCGGATTTTCTGGTGGAGATCGGTGGGGAAGTGTATGCCTCGGGTTTGCGTAAAGACAGGCGGCAATGGAAGGTCGGTGTGAATCTACCCGATAAAAATGCCGCTTATAATCAGGTGTATAAAGTCGTGAATCTGAAAGACGGTGCTATGGCCACAAGTGGTGATTACCGCAATTTTTTTGAACTTGGACAAAAACGCTATTCCCATGTGATCGATCCGAGAAACGGATATCCTGTCAACAACGGGATTGTCAGCGTCTCCATTATAACGGATACCTGTACCCTTGCCGATGGCCTGGCCACTGCCATTATGGTGATGGGCCGGAAAAAAGGACTTGAACTTGTCAATCGGCTTGACGGTGTTGAATGCCTGATTGTTATTAAGGAGCAGAAGGCCGGATTGATTGATTATTTTTCAAGCGGGTTCAAATTGAATATTTCAAATTGAAAATATTTTGTTGATTTTATTTATGAAAAGACGGAACAGTTCGGTTTTTCAGCATAAATTTACCGATACCACAGATATTCAATCATCAATTTCCAATCGGCAGTATTTAATTGCAAAGGTGGAACACAGCGATTTCTAAAAATATTTAATTTGAAGTCAGGATTATATGAATTTATATCTGGAAAGTCTGGGCTGTGCCAGGAACCTGGTAGACAGTGAAATCATGCTGGGCCGTTTTGCAGCCGATCACTGGCAGATCACCAAAGACCCGGCCCGGGCCCATGTCATTATTGTAAATACCTGCAGTTTTATCGAGCCCGCAGTGAATGAATCCATCGATACGATTCTCGAACTGGCCAAATTCCGGGAAAAAGGGACCTGTAAACGGCTTATCGTGGCCGGTTGCCTGCCGGAACGGTTCAGGGAGGAAATAGCGGAGGCGTTGCCCGAGGTAGATGCTTTTCTGGGGACCGGCGCTTTTGACCAGATTCTGGATGCTGCAAAAATCACCAGCCCCGAACATACCTGTACGCTGACCGATCCGAATGCTGCCGAGCTTTTGCTGCCTGAAACACCGCGAATACTAACCTGCTCCCATACGGCCTATCTGAAAATAGCCGAAGGGTGCGAGCGTCACTGCACCTATTGTATTATCCCGAAATTACGGGGACGACTTCGAAGCCGTCCCCTGGATGATATTGTCACCGAAGCCGGGCGCCTGATTGCATCCGGCGTCCGGGAAATCGTACTGGTTGCCCAGGAGTCCACCGCCTATGGTCACGACCTGACCACGATAGCCGGCCTGGGACAACTGCTGGAAAAAATCGCTATGATCTCTAAGGATGTGTGGATCAGGGTCCTCTACGGACATCCGCAGAGTATTGACAAACAGGCCATTGATGTTGTTGCCCGGCATTCGAACATATGCGCTTATTTTGATCTGCCGATCCAGCATGCGGAAGATCGGCTCCTGCAAAGGATGGGCCGTCACTACTCGCGTGATAATCTGTACCAATTATTTGATACCATTCGCGCCAGAGTGCCGCAGGCTGTATTGCGAACAACCGTTATTGTCGGTTTCCCCGGAGAAACAGATCAGGATTTCAGGCAGTTGATGCAGTTTGTAAAAAATGTTCGGTTTGATAACCTGGGCGTTTTTACCTATTCTGATTCCGAAGATCTGGCTTCCCACCACCTTGGCGATCATGTGAGCCCAAAAAAGGCAAAACAGCGCTATGATGAACTCATGGCCTGTCAAAAAAGCATATCCTTTGAAAACAACAACCGCCATATCGGCAAAGCCTATGATGTCCTGATGGATGAAGCACCGGAGGAGAATCTTTTTATCGGGCGCACTTGTTTCCAGGCACCTGAGGTCGACGGGATAACCTATGTTCAGGCCCATGGGTTAAAAATCGGTGAATTCGTCCGCGTTAAAATCATTGACGCCCTTGGATATGATTTATCAGGAGAACCGGTATGAACAAAGCCAGGCTGCTGGATATGGTTCAAGAAGATCTGACGGATATTGAAATAGCCTTAAAGGAAAATCTGGCGCCTCAGATAGATCTGGTCGCCCGGGTTACCGGTCATATCCTTTTTGCCGGTGGGAAAAGGCTGAGACCCCTCTTGATGGTGCTTTGTGCAAGACTCTGCGGATACTGTGGAGAAGATGTGAAGCCCTTTGCCACAATCATGGAATATTTGCATACGGCTACGCTTTTGCACGATGATCTCGTTGACGAGGCGGTGGTTCGACGGGGAAAACCTGCGGCCCATTGCCGTTTCGGCAATTCCACGGCTGTGCTGGTGGGGGATTTTCTGCTGGCCCGGTCCCTTTCCATTGCCGCTGCCGCCGGGCGCATCGAGATCATCAAAATTATGGCTGACATTACGGAGAATATGTCTCAAGGAGAGATTCAGCAGTTGATCGGCAAGGGACGGCTGGATTTGACCGAGGATGAATACATGGAGGTGATCCGGTGCAAAACAGCGGTATTGATTCAGGGGGGCTGCCGGGTCGGCGCTATCTTTGCCAATGCCACGCCGGAAAAAGAGCAGGCGCTTGCAACCTATGGGCATCACCTGGGAATGGCATTTCAAATGGCGGATGACCTGCTTGATTATACTGCCGATACGGCAGTTTTGGGAAAAGCTGTGGGTACCGATCTGAGAGAAGGCAAGATGACCCTGCCGTTGATAGTTGCCCTGGAAAAAGCCGAAAAGGCCGACGCCGGTTTGATGAGAACTATCATTAAAAACAGGGATTTTTCAGATAATGATTTCAGTCAATTGCTTTGTCTGATGAAAAAGTATGGCGGGATTGACTATACGCGCAGGCAGGCTGCCGGCCATATCATATCGGCAAAAAATGCACTTGCAAGTTTCAGTCCCTGCGAATCGAAGACTGTTTTGCTGCAGATTGCCGAATTCGCATTGTCCCGTAAATCCTGATAATTTACTTTTTATAAAATCGCAAAACATTCGGATATAAGCGTTTAATAGAGAGGAGAACCTGACATGTTGCGTCTTTTCATAAAACAAAATACACGCATCCGGGCATTTGCGATCTTTGTCATCTGCCTGACCTGCCCTGCCATTTTATCTGCCGGGCCGGCTGATTCTGAAAATACAGTAGAGGCAATCGGTACGGCCACACTTCACAAGAAAAACGTCCCGGCTGCCCGCGAGCAGGCCATATCGGACAGCCTGGTTGCGTCGGTGGAGATTGTGACAGGCAAAATCGTCCCCCTGGACGCCAGGGTCAGAAATTTTAAGACTCTAAATAAGGTGTTGTATACCCATACCGATACGTTTGTTCAGGGCTACAAAGTTTTGGCGGAGCTGAAATCAGGCAATCTATACCGGGTACTGGTACAGACAAGTGTCAGGGCTGATAAAATCAGGGATGAACTCGAGCGACTCGGGGTTATCACCGGTCTGAAATCGATTCCCCGAATACTGTTTTTAATTGCCGAACAAAATATTGGTGATTTGTCGCCGCGCTATTCGTGGACACAAAATGCAGGTAATACACCTTTGGCTTCGGAAAGCGCCATGGCTGAAATTCTGCGGCAGAAAGGATTGCTCATAATTGATTCCGGGGCTCTTGTGCAGCAGGAAGCGGATATGCCTGCGATCACAATACCTGTTGACGATCAGACGGCCCTGATGCTTGGCCTGAAGTTTCAGGCCGATGTGGTGGTGGTCGGCAGTGCCCGGGTTATTCAATCATCCAATACAATGGGTGTGTATGCCAGGGCATTTAAAGGTGTTGTAACGGCCCGTGCCCTGGGTACCCTGTCAGGTGCCAGGGCAGCAAAGACCACCCGGGCAATGACATCGGCCGGGCTCGATGCTGCGGCTGCCGGAAGGCAGGCCCTCACAACGGCCGGTGCCCTGGCCGGGCAGGACCTGACAGCGCAGATTATTTCGTTCTGGAAGCGTGCGCAGTCATCATCCGGCCTGGAGATCGTTGTGGGCGGGACCCGTAATCTGGCCGATTTCGTAACCTTTCGGCGAACCATCAGTGGTATTGAAGGGGTTGCCTCAATACTGATAAAAGAGATCAAGCCGGATGAGGCCATTATCAGCATTGATTTTGACGGGAATGCGCAGATGCTTGCTGAAGCCATGATGCTGGAGACATTTGATTCCTTTGGTATTAATATATATGATATATCCGATAATCATATCATGCTTGAGCTGGTATCCGAGTAAATGAAATTGGCGATAAGCATACCCAATCTACTGACAGTAGGCAGGATTTTGCTGACGCCGCTGTTTATTATTTTTTTGATACGGGACCTGTTTGTATCGGCCCTTTTTGTATTTACCATAGCCGCTGTCAGTGACGGACTGGACGGATTCATCGCCAGGGTGTGCAACCAGCGCACGACCCTTGGGGCCTATCTTGATCCCATTGAAGTGGACCCCAAGTCAAGGACAATTTTCTCTTAAATTAAGGTGCGCTTCTT
>CAZFXX010000123.1:0-8843 GCA_964522985.1 uncultured Desulfobacteraceae bacterium | reverse complement strand
ATGGAACCAATGGTTACCGCACTGGCGGCGGTAGCAGACCCCCCCATGCCGAGAAATATGCCGGCGGCTATTCCCGCCAGGGTTAAAAAATTCATTTTGGGTGATCTTTCAATCCGTTGTGAGATATGTCGGCACTGAGCATGGGCAATTTCATGAGCCAGGATTCCGGCAAGTTCTTCTTCATTGTCTAAGGCTTCAAACAAGCCGCTATTTAAAAAGATGTTTCCGGCCGGGCTGGCAAAGGCGTTATAAGTGTTTTGTTTGATGAGATGAAATTTATATTTAAAAAAGTCGGGCGACGCTGCCGCTACTATTTTTTTCCCCACCTGATTCAGATAGGTAATCAGCATCGGATCTTTAATGAGTTCATAATGTTTTACAACTACGCGCATGAATTCACGGGCCATATCTTCTTCCTGTTTGATAGTGATGGTCAAAGCCGCTTTTGGGGAAAGCCAGTTGATGCAAAAAAATATAATCAGAATAAATATTGTGTTTTTTTTTATTTTTTTCATGAGACCTCTGACCTTTATAATAGTGCCAGGTCTTTGCCGATTCGGCATGAAAGCCGGTTTAATTTTTTATAAAACCCCGATAGGTAAGATTTTGTTCAAAGTTTTAAAGCCGCCTTTTCAAGGGTGGCTCAAATAATGACCAAGGCGGTGTTTTATATCCGGTTACACTGGTATAGATGACATATTCTAATCTTCTTTTCAAATACCAAATTTTATGATAGCATATTTACACTATGGCAAACATTATTTGTATAGCGAACCAGAAGGGCGGTGTCGGTAAAACGACAACCGCGATTAATCTGGCGGCAGCACTGGCTGTTTCGGAAAAAAAGACCCTGCTTGTGGATTGTGACCCCCAGGGTAACGCAACCACCGGGCTCGGCATCGACAAAAACGCTCTTGATATAACATTATATCACGGGATGATTGGAGCGGCGGAGGTTGAAGATCTTATTTTTGACAGCGAACTCGAATCGCTCAAGATAATTCCCGCGCGAATAGAGTTGATTGGTGTTGAGATTGAAATGATAAATGAACCCAATCGGGAAAAAGCACTACACCGCCTTTTGTCCAGGGTGGCGGACAGGTTTGATTTTATCATTTTAGATTGTCCGCCTTCTTTAAGCCTTTTAACGGTTAATGCCGTAACAGCTTCAAATTACATACTAATTCCACTTCAGTGTGAATTTTACGCCTTAGAAGGACTTAGCCAGCTTTTGCAGACAGTCAAACGGATCAAGGCCGGCTTTAACCCTGAATTAAAGATTGCCGGGATTCTTTTAACAATGTACGATACCCGGACAAATCTTTCCCAGCAGGTGGCCGAGGATGCGGGGAAATATTTTAAAAATCTTGTATTTAAAACCAGGGTCCCCCGCAATGTCAGACTGGGCGAAGCACCGAGTTTCGGGAAACCGATTTTACTTTATGACGCCGCATCAACCGGGGCCAAAAGCTATTTTTCTCTGGCAGAGGAGATCATTAATATTTGATTATGTTTTACGATATATTTTATGGATAAGCCGGCACGATGGGATTTATTGAACGAATAAATACACCGACTGCCATGGCAAAGGCCCAAAAAATGAACGCTCCGAAAACGGAAGTTAAAAAGCGGAAAAAATTGGCTTTGGGACGCGGCCTCGATTCATTGATTCCGAATATTGTCCCAAGGGAAAACAAGCCCAAGGAATATATGCTGTGCGATATAGGGCTGATTCGTCCTAATCGATACCAGCCCCGCAGGCATTTTGCCGAAGAAGACCTGGCGGATCTTTCCCGTTCCATAGGGGAACAGGGTATTATTCAGCCGCTGCTTGTACGGCGGGCGGACACGGGCTATGAACTTGTGGCCGGTGAAAGACGGTTACGAGCGGCGGGCATGGCAGGCCTTGGGAAGGTGCCGATCGTTATAAAAGAGTTGACCGATGACAGAATACTGGAGATGTCCATCGTTGAAAATATTCAACGGGAGGATTTAAACCCCATGGAGGAGGCCGAAGCTTACCAGCGGCTTATGACCGAGTTTAGCCTGACCCAGGCAAAGGTCGCCGATCGGGTGGGTAAAAGCAGATCGGCGGTTGCGAATTTTTTAAGACTCCTGCAGTTGCCGCACGCCATCAGGGCCAGTATCATGGACAATACCTTGAGCATGGGGCATGCCAGAGCCCTGCTTGGCGTCGATACACCCGTCCGGCAAAAGGCCGCATGGCGTACTGTCATCTCAAAAGGACTGTCGGTCAGAGAAACAGAGGCGCTGATCAAGCGCCTGAAAATAGAAAAAAAGAAAACCGTTTCCCCCGATCCAAGTTCCGAAGATATATATTTTACGGACCTTTCCGCCAGACTGTCTGTTCGCCTCGGTACCAAAGTACGGATAAAAAGACAGGGGCACAAGGGCAGGATGGAGATACAATTTTTTAATAATGAGGATCTGGACCGCTTGCTTGGTATCCTTAAGTTTCAACTATAATATTTCAAAAAACCATAAGAATCCAAACCCGTTATCCTGACAATTTTCCCATGTCGATTCATATCTTAATTGATGGATACAATCTGATACGTCAGTCTCCTGAACTTTCCCAGCTTGATAGACAGGATATCCAGTTGGGGCGAGAAGCCCTGATTGATATGCTGGTGATATACAAAAAATTAAAACGCCACAAAATTACCATTGTTTTTGATGGTACTAATGCGCCATTATTTTCCCAGAACCGGGACCAGGTCAAAGGGATAAAAATTATTTTTTCACGACAGGGGGAGCTGGCGGATACGGTGATAAAGCGGATAGTTGCCATAGCGCGGGAAAAAACCCTTGTCGTTAGTTCCGATCGTGATATTATAAATTTTGCTGCATCCTGTGGGGCTGCTACGATAAGCTCCCCTGAATTTGAAAGAAAAGCTGCCATGGCCGCTTTTATGGAGGATGGCGTTTTTAATTGCACGGATGATGAAAACATTGGCTGGATACCGACTACGAAAAAAAAAGGACCGAGCCGGCGTCTGGGGAAAAGGGACCGTCGCAGCCGGATAAAAATCAAAAAGCTCTGATCCGGTGGGGCTAGCGTGTGTTTGCCCGGTAAGTTTTTTTACTTAATTTCATTGTTACGCTTAAAAAAATCCTCGTTTCCGGATGGAAACCGCTTTAATATAGCGTCTGAAGGAAAAAACACCATTTAAGTCCCAGCGTCTTTGAATGGTTAGAGCTACAGGAATATTATGAAAAAAATAGGTGTAATTGACGGGCAGGGTGGTGGCATCGGCAGCATCATTATCAAAAAGGTTAAAGATGTTTTTGAAGAAAATGTGGAAATTTATGCACTGGGAACCAATGCCATTGCAACTGCCCAGATGCTCAAAGCGCATGCCAACCGTGGCGCTTCCGGTGAAAATGCGATTGTGCACACGGTGGAGAAGCTGGATATTATTCTGGGGCCGATTGGCATTATTGTCGCCAACGCCATGATGGGTGAGGTTACGCCGAAAATTGCCGCGGCTGTTGCCGAAAGTTCCGCCCAGAAATTTTTAATACCGCTGACCCGTGAAAACATAACACTTGTTGGGGTCAGCATGAGTCCGCTGCCACAGATGGTTGACAGCCTGATAGAAGATTATCTATTACCCATAAAGCTGTAAAATTTTTTTAAGCCTCAGACAGTTTTAATAAAAACTGCCACACCACCCAAACATAACTCGTAAATAAGGAATAATATTATGTGTGAAGCAAATGCCTATCTGATTGAGGGAGACGAAAACAAGCTGATCATGGAGGCCGTGGATACGGTAGAACCAGATGGTGAGGGACTTAAATTGATTAATATTTTTGGTGAACAAAAATTTTTAAAAGCGCGTATCTATTCCCTGTCCCTGGTCGATCACAAGGTGTATCTCAGGGAATAAAAAAATCGCAGTCAGGCAATTTTTCCAGGCCGTATCAATTTTACCGTTAAAAAATTGATCTTTTGGGCGATAATGGTTTGTAATAGCGTTTTGTTACCGGCGATCTACTGTCATTTTCTATTAACATGATGACATTGGTTTGCCTTATTTCATGTTATGTAAAAATGGATATAATCGTTGCTAAAACAGCAGGTTTCTGCATGGGCGTCCGCAGGGCCGTTGAAATGGCCCTTGACGCGCCAGCTAACTATATAGAACCCATCAGCACGTACGGTCCGCTGATACATAACCCCCATGTCTTGAATATTCTCGAAGAAAAAGGGATCTTTGCTTTAGATCAAATCCCCGCCAAAGGGTCGGGAACAGTCATCATCCGGGCTCACGGTATACCGCCCAGTGTCACAGAAAAACTCAAAAATGCCGGCTTCAGGGTCATTGATGCGACCTGTCCCCGGGTAATCAGGGTACAGACGATTATCCAAAAGCATGCAGCGAAAGGCTGGGCCTCGATCATTATCGGTGACAGGGACCATCCTGAAGTCGTGGGATTGCTGGGGTATGCCGGTAAAAAGGGATATACCGCCAGCAGCTTGGAAGAGATAAAGGCCCTGCCGGATTTTGATAAGGCGATTATTGTAGCCCAGACCACTCAAAACATAGCATTTTTTGACAGTGTAAAAAAATGGGCCGTTCGGGAACAGCCCGGTTATAAAATTTTTGATACCATCTGTGATTCCACTAAAAAACGTCAGACGGAAATAAAAAACCTGGCAGATGCGGTGGATGCGGTCATTGTGGTTGGCGGATATACCAGTGGGAATACCCGTCGGTTGGCTGAAATTGCCCGGCAAAGTGGAAAAATGGTTTATCATGTGGAATCAGAAAAAGAACTCGAAGACAAGGCGCTTGAAACAACCCAGACCATCGGGATTACCGCGGGCGCTTCAACGCCTAACTGGATCATAAAGCGGGTATACAGGGCTGTCGAAGCCCTGCCCTATAAAAAGGGGCAAGGTCTGAGCCGGTTTTTTTTTGCCATGCAGCGCACCCTACTCCTTACGAATATTTACGTTGCCTTTGGCGCAGGTTGTCTTTGCTATGCCTGTACAAGGCTTCTGGGAATTGAAAGCTATGCGCCCTATGTGTTCATATCCATTCTATATGTTCAATCCATGCATATCCTGAACAATCTGATCGGAAGGAGGGCTGATCGCTACAATGACCCTGACAGGGGGTTGTTTTATGAGCATCACAAAATTTTTTTGTCGATTCTGGCCATATCATCCGGTGCAGCGGGTCTTGTAACGGCCTTTATCATGGGGCCGATGCCTTTTTTGATTATTCTGGCGATGAGCCTGATGGGGCTTTCATACAACCTCAAACTGGTTCCCGCATGTTTTCCAAAATTGAAATATCAAAAAATCAGAGATATTCCCGGTTCCAAAACTATTCTCATCTCCCTGGCCTGGGGGATCGTTACCGCGTTTTTTCCCTCTTTGTCGTTTTCAGGAAGCTGTGGTCTTGATTCCATTATTGTATTTCTGTGGTCTGCCGGTATGGTCCTTGCCCGAACTGCTTTTTTCGAAATCCTTGATATGCAGGGTGACCGGATTGTCGGTAAAGAGACAATTCCAATCCTTCTGGGAGAAAAGACGACACTGCGTTTTTTAAAGGCCGTACTTGGCGGTATTTTTTTACTTCTTCTTCTGCCCAGTGCATTCGGCATTGTTTCAGACATCGGGCTGATTCTTTCTTTATGTCCTGTTTTTCTTTTCTTGATTCTTAAAGTACACGAACGGGGATATATGCTGCCGGGAATAAGGCTTGAATTTCTGGTGGAGTCTCTTTTTGTATCAACAGGTCTAGTTGCATTGGCAGGGGCAAATTTTATTCAATAGCGCATTTTGGAAACGGCGGAAGCAAAACAAGAGTTTTCAAGTTATTCAGGAAACGTGGAGAGCACATGCAATATCGAATATTATCGTTTTTTTTATCGGCAGCTTTGCTGCTGTTGCCCGCCTTACTGTTTGGCAAGGGGTCTTTGGAACTTGTCGAACCTCACGGCAAGGGGAGTATCAACTGGACCCGGGGAACCATCCAGGCAACAGGGATCGGGACTCCTCCTGAAAAATATTACAACAAACCCCATGTCAGCCCCATTGCCCTGCGTGCGGCCCAGGTTGATGGGGTACGCAACCTTCTTAAGGTGGTTCAGGCCTTGAAAATTGATTCCACCACTACCTTGGGTAATTTTATCGTTACCCGCGATGTGATAATGTCCAAGGTTGAAGGCATGGTTGACAATGCCCGAGTTGTCACAAGGGAGTATCTGTCGGATGGAACGGTTAAAGTTGTAATAGAGATGAGCTTTTACGGTGGCTTTGCTCAGCTTGTGCTTCCTTCCGAAATCAAGCATGTAGAACCGATTAAGCCGCTGGCGCCGGCCAGTCCGGCGGCTGTATCCACTTCGTCCGATTCGCTTAAATCCGATTTGCAGTCGTCTGCTGAAGTGTTTACCGGACTGGTTTTGGACGCACGCGGGTTATCGTTAAACCCTGCCATGGTTCCGAAAATTTTTGATGAAAATGATCAGGAAGTATATGGACCGGCGTTTGTAAGCCGCGAATATGTTGTACAGCAGGGCATGGCCGAATATGCAAGGGATCTGTCCATAGATAATAAAAAACAGCGGGTCGCCGGCCATCCACTGACAGTCAAGGGCCTTAGGGCCAAAGGTGCGATACCAACGGATATTGTAATCAGCAACTCGGATGCTGCCAAAGTGCGCAGTGCCTCCGAACATCTCGGTTTTTTAAAAAGATGCCGGGTCATCATTGTGGTGGATTAATATCCTTATAGTCGAAAATTGAATATCGAAGGTATTTTGTCGGTTTTTATATAAACATAGTGAGATATGAGTAGTGAGGACTAAAGTAGCGATTCTGCGTCTCTCACAACTCAAGACTCACCACTCATATTTTTTCTGCTTCGTCAAAATTTTTGATTTTTTGCCCAACAGGGAATGGCTGTTATTTATAAAAAAATAGAGCGAAGCGATACCATAAGGTTTCAATTTTTACTATTCAATATTTTAATACCGGTAGTAATCCGGCTTGAACGGACCGGCAACCGGGACACCGAGATAATCCGCCTGAAACTGATTGAGTTTTGTCAGTTTTACGCCCAGCCGTTTCAGGTGAAGCCTTGCAACTTCTTCATCCAGGGTTTTGGGCAGGGTATACACCTGTCGCTGATGATCTTTTGACGCCAGCTCGATCTGGGCCAGACACTGGTTGGTAAAACTGCTGCTCATGACAAAACTGGGATGGCCGGTGGCGCAGCCCAGGTTGACCAGACGTCCTTCGGCCAGCATGATAATGGTCCGCCCGGATTTTAGCACCCATCGGTCCACTTGGGGTTTGATCTGTTCCCTGCGACATTCTTTGGTGTTCTCTAGGTGGGTCATCTGAATCTCATTATCAAAATGGCCGATATTGCAGATAATGGCTTCATCCTTCATCATCTCCATATGTTTGCCGGTGATCACATGGTAGCAACCGGTGGCCGTAACAAAAATATCGCCCATGGCGGCCGCATCTTCCATGGTAACTACTTCATATCCTTCCATGGCGGCCTGAAGCGCGCATATGGGATCGATTTCCGTTACCAGAACCCGGGCACCGTAGCCACGCATGGACTGAGCACATCCCTTTCCCACATCGCCATATCCGCAGACAACCACAACCTTGCCGGCAATCATGATATCGGTGGCCCGTTTGATGCCGTCTGCCAGGGATTCACGGCAGCCGTACAGGTTGTCAAATTTTGATTTGGTCACCGAGTCATTGACGTTAAATGCTGGGAAAAGCAGTTCATTGTTCCGGGCCAGGTGATACAGTCGATGGACTCCTGTGGTGGTTTCCTCGGAAACCCCGCGGATGTGGTTTGCCACCTCGGTCCAGTGGTCCGGTTTTCGAACACAGCTGGCCTGAAGGCGTTTTATCAGGCATTGCATGTCCTTGCTGTCATAGAATTTGTCCAGCAACGTGGGATCTTTTTCCACGGCAACACCCTGATGAACGTACAGGGTGGCGTCGCCGCCGTCGTCCACGATGAGGTCCGGCCCGCTGCCGTCCGGCCAGGTCAGGGCCTGTTCAGTGCACCACCAGAAATCCTCCAGGGTCTCGCCTTTCCATGCAAATACGGCGGCCGATCCGTTTTTTGCGATAGCTGCTGCTGCATGATCCTGAGTTGAAAAAATATTGCATGTCGCCCAGCGGATATCCGCACCAAGCATTTTCAAGGTTTCAATAAGCATTGCGGTCTGAATGGTCATGTGCAGACTGCCCATGACCTTTAGGCCCTGCAATGGTTTCTCAGTGCCGTATTTTTCACGGATCGCCATAAGACCCGGCATCTCTTTTTCAGAGAGCTTCATTTCTGAAAGGCCCAGTTGGGCCAGTGAAATATCGGCCACCTTATAGGGCAGGGACAGATCAAGCTCCGAAAAACGCATGGTTTCTTCTTTTAATTCGGTTAAAGCCATATGGTTACTCCTTATCGGTTTGTGCAAAACGTCAAATTTAAGCGCCTAAATGCCGGCCTTTTCCCTAATTTCGTCGACTTTGTTTGTTTTTTCCCAGGTAAAACCGGGTTCATTGCGTCCGAAATGACCATAGGACGACGTCTGCCGGTAAATCGGCTGTAAAAGATTCAGATATTCGATAATTGCAGCCGGGCGCAGGTCAAACACCTCCCTGATAATCTCTTTTACCCTTAATTTGGGAATAACCCCGGTTCCTTTCAAATTGACCATGAGGGAGACCGGTTCAGCGACGCCGATGGCATAGGCCACCTGTAGTTCACATTTTTTGGCCAGTCCGGCGGCAACGATGTTTTTGGCGATATGACGTCCCATGTACGAGGCGC
>CAZFXX010000122.1:0-8860 GCA_964522985.1 uncultured Desulfobacteraceae bacterium | reverse complement strand
CATTTTTTAACTGCTCAATATCATTTTCGTGATCTGCACGGTTTCTGTAAAACTGAATCAGGGCTTTGGCCGATCTTTTCATGTCATAGGTGATGAAAAAAAATACCGGATATCATCGAAAAGCTTGAGCTCGCCTTTGGTTACTTTGATGGTTTTGCGCAGAATAATCTCAGCATTCAGTGCATCAAGCCAGGCTTCATCATTTCTCAATAATTCAATACCCTAAAGACAATGGCCTCCGGCAAGAATGTCCTATGCCATATTGAGTATATGATCAGATTCGTGGTAGGGCAGATAACGCTTGAGCAACTCAAGACGCGTATCAATCTCATTCACCAACCCGGACTTCCCAGCCATTTGATGAATGATACCGATACCACCATTGGCAATCCCTTTGTTGCGGCCATCCATATCATAATGGATATTGGAAGCCGACAGCATCGGAGATGCCTGGTTTTCCCAATTTCTTTTTTTAACTTTTTTAGCGATTTTTTTTTACTTCTTCTTAAATTAATTTATACTTATTTTAGGATTAACCAACGAAGCAGATGTTGTCTACGGTTTTTGCAGTCGGGTTCTATTGCTTCGTCACAATTTTGCTGACAAAGGAGATATAGAGAATTTTCCTTAAAGGCACGCCCTATAAAAAGGAATCACATAGGGGCCGTCCGGTATAACTGCGATTTTATTGTCTCCAGCCTGGTTCACGCACTGCCAGAGCGTATCGGTCAAATCTTCAACTGCGGCTACACCGGTCATCCGCCAGTCCTTGTCTGAAAGCCGCCGACTGAAAAGATGGATGTAACCCATACGCATCGGTTTTAGCTGCATCTCGGTTTGCCATTCATCCACATCAGCAATATCTTTCTGTCTGAGGCTATCCAGGAAATCTTCCGGCCCCATGCAGACAAGTCGTTGTTGCGCATCGACATAGGCGGCTGACCCCATACCTTCGGAACATTCAGACACAATAACCATGTGCCCGCCGAGTTTCAAAATATTCATGGCTCCGACCATGCCTTTGACGGTCTGATAATATGTTTTGTCCAGTGGGTATCCGCCAGCGCTTGTCAGAACGGTTGAAAATTTGTCTTCAACACGAAGGACCGAGTATTTTTCAAGATAATTCACAGCCGCCAGATGACTTGTTTGAATATCTCCAAAATTTACAAATGAAAGCTGCCGTTTATTATCGATAACGGTGTTGACGGCCAATACCGGCGATAATTTCCCCAAGATTTCAAGCTGAACAGCGTGCAGCGGATTCCCCTTTAGGACACAGTTGACCGCCAGAGGGTGTTCTAAGAACCGAGCGGTATGAAATCGGCCGATGGTTTCCCGGTGAGCGATGCCGGGTGTGATGACCTTTCTGCCACCGGAATACCCGGCCATAAAATGCGGTTCCACAAGGCCCGTGACAAGTTTCAAGTCTGCATCGACAAAGCGACGATCGATCCGAATCGGTATTCCACAGTTGGTCTTTCCCAGATCGACATGGTCCTCATCGTTGCGTGCAAAATGATTCACCACTCGAACCGTGTCCAATACCCATTGATCCCCCACCAACTCCTCGAGTTCCTTGCCTTCATTGGGCCGGTGAAGGCCTGTCGCCACTAGAACGGTAATGTTCGCGGCAGCGATACCGGCCTTTAGCAGTTCCCTAACCAGGGCCGGCAAAATAATGCCGTTCGGCACCGGCCGGGTGATATCGCAGATTAGAATGCAGACAGTCCTGCAGCTGCGTGCAGCAATTTGAAGCGTATCAGACCCCACAGGCTCTGAAAATGAACGCAGCACGCTGCCGGCCGGATCGTTTAGCACCGGCATATTTTCTTTTTCAATAATAGTGACATTCCATTGATCCGGTAGATCCAATTCGATACCAGTCGTGCCGTAGCTCATTGTAATTCGTGCCATTTATAGCCTTTGAAATCTGTGTTTGCAACAACTGCACAATCGGTGTACAAGTGCCATTTATGTGTCTTTCAAATAAGGACTTTACCAAGAATCCCGCTTCACCAACATCCGTGGCATAATTAATCATGGGTAAACCCCCGGTTTTGCTAGGGAGACTCCAGAGTTTGACATTTACGGGAATATACGAAAGCCTCACAAACAAGTGAACCGCTCAAAGTTTACAAGTAAGAAGGCTTTCGATGAATGATTTTCGTAGTTTAAGTCATACCACATGGGATTGCAAGTATCATCTGATCTGGATTAACCGGGTGATCTCATGCTTTTGGGTTGCTTCCAGGGTGAACTCAGTATCGAAATAGGCGTTTAACAGCGATTGCCCTTCCATTTTTTTCCCGTTATGATGTTGTTCGAATAAACCCATTGGTAACAGTCCGCTCCCCCTTTTCATTGATCACCCGGTAGCATATGACCCCATGCTCTTCGCCCTCCAGTATTCCCAAGGTTGTCTCCAAACCCGGAACCACCATACCGGTAAACTTCCCGCCCAGGGCCCTCAGATTTTTCGGCTGTCTGTCCAGTTTTTGGGGTCCACTATAGGAAAATTTATATAAAAAAATTATACTGCTGACCAGACCACGGCATGCTGGAAAGACAGCATTGTCTAAAATATTGAGAAACGATTATGATTATTTTAACTTTGATAACATGGGCGATAGATCCAAATATGAATCGAATTTCCCCAAATCTATTAAAAAAACTTCCTGTTAATTCATATATGAATCAATTTCTTAAAATCGATCCCTGTTTTAAAATAAATCTGAATTGCGCATTGTAAAAAGTGTCGGTTTAGAATGTTTCGCCTCATATCATCCCCTATTCAGTTTATGCTTATAACTATAATTTTGTGTAATTACAGTATGATAACAAGTAACATCTTTTGTTTATTATAAATTGGCACCATAATTGCTGATATAACGACCAGCGCTGGAGCGCGTCAATGCCGCGCGCCTGCCGGAAAGAGTCGGTGCCAATGTTTTTGTTTCATTTTTTGGAAAAATATTTTGCGGAAAGAGATGTATCCGTAAGGGTATGTATTTGGAATATAAAACAAAACCATCTGAATTTATATATAAATAATACAAAAGGGAAATCGTCATGCCGCAATCGGATATTGCAACTATCCAAACCATCGATAAAATGTTTAATGCACAGTCCATAGCCGTGATCGGAGCCTCTAACAATCCTGCGAAATACGGTTATATGACTTTGGAAAGCATGATAAAAGGTGGATACAAGGGCAAAATCTATCCCATTAACCCCAAAGGCGGTGAAATTATGGGCTTGCGTGCTTATACATCCTTAAAAGAACTTCCCGAAGTGCCGGATGCGGCTGTTATCATGATCCCTGTCGATCTGGTTCCGGATGTCATTAAAGAAGCAGGCGAGATGGGGATACCGGGTGTTGCCATTACTTCAGCCGGTTTCAGTGAAGTCGGCAGATCTGATATTGAAGAAGAAATCGCCACGTTGGCCAGGGCGCACAACATCCGCATCATCGGTCCCAACATAGAAGGATTTATCTATTTCCCCAACCGGCTGCATGCCCAGTTTTTTCCAATAGTTCAGCACAGCGGCGGTCTGGCCACCATGACCCAGAGCGGATCACTCACCAACGGATTACTGGGGTGGGCAAACGATGACGGGATCGGCATCAGTGCATGCATAAATCTGGGGAATCAGTTGGATATCTGTGAATCGGATTTTCTAGGATTTCTTGCCCGGGATGACAATACCTCAGCCGTCATAGTGCATCTTGAAGGCGTTAAGGACGGCAGGCGCTTTATCCAGGCCATGGATCAAATATCCGGCAAAAAACCTGTGGTGATTCTCAAAACTGGAAAATCGGAAGAAGGAAAAAAGTCGGTGGCATCCCATACAGCCTCTCTGGCTGGATCAAATGAAATTTTCAATGCCGTATGCCGACAGTTCGGCGTGATTGTCGTGCGGGACGTCCAAAGTCTCTTTGATTATGGTAAAACCCTGTCACTGATGCCGCAGACCCGCGGAAACCGGGTTCTGATTATCTCCTCTTCCGGCGGTTTGGGGGTTCTGGCTGTGGATGAAGCGGAACTTAATGGTTTGTCCATCCCGAAAATTTCGGAATCAGTTGAGGGTGAACTGAAAAGCCTTGATTTTGCCAATCCCCTTGGTTCCATGAACAATCCCATTGATTTAGCAACCATATGGACAGATGAGTTTGAAAAGGTGGCATTGATTGCAGACCGTCACAATTTGGCAGACATTTTCCTGTTCAATTTCGGCGATCCGATTCCGGGCGCTGCGGATATGCTGATACGGTTGTCGGGGAAAATAAAGGCCCGGATTATCGTCTCCTATATGGGTGGGGAGATGGAAGAAAAAAAAGACAGGCCTAAATTGCATAAAGCAGGCATTCCAGTCTTGCCGACGCCCGAACGGGCCATTCGGACCCTGGGCGCAGTCGTAAAATTCAGCAAATGGAAAAAAAGAAGATCCCAGCGCCAACGCATTAATTATATGATTCCCAAACGAGAATATGCAGGGGCGTCCGTTTTTATACCTGAGTATCAGGCAGCCGATCTTTTGGAGAAATACAACATTCACTATCCCATACATGGCCTGGCAACGACTTGTGAGGAAGCTGTTCAACTGGCAGAAAAGATGGATTACCCGGTTGTGCTCAAGATTGTTTCCCCGGATATCCCTCATAAAAGTGATGCCGGCGGGGTTGCCGTAAATCTTAAAAACAAAAACGACCTTTGCCGTGCCTTCTCTGCAATCCTGACGCGTGTCGCCAAAACAGCGCCCACCGCCGTCATTGATGGCATGTTGATGTGCAAGCAAGCTGAAAACGGCATGGAAGTGATTGTGGGGGCCTTGGATGACCCTGTTTTCGGGCCGACGATCATGTTTGGGCTTGGCGGAATTTATGCAGAAATTTTTGGGGATGTGGTATTCAGGATCCTGCCGCTCACCCTTGACAATGCCCGTGAAATGATAAGGGAAACCAAGGCATATGAGATGTTATCCGGCGCCAGAAATCAGAAAGCCCTGGCTCTGGACAAGTTGGCGGACCTATTGGTGAGGGTATCGGAAATGATTGTCGAGAATCCCGATATTCTGGAATTGGATCTCAATCCGGTACGGGTTTATGAAAAAAGCATCCTGTGCCTGGATGCCCGTATAGTGAAATGTAAATGAAAAAAACAAGGAGAACCCAATGCGTACTTTAACGTTTGATCACCGAAACCCCTACGAGTGGTCCCGGTTGACGGCTACAGCTTCGTTGCCGCCTTTAATCATCTGCGTCGCCATTACCGGAGGGGTTCATGGCAAAGAAGCCAACCCCAATTTGCCGGAAACCCCGGAGGAACAGGTGGAACAAACCGAGGCCTGTTACCGAGCAGGTGCATCCATGGTCCACCTCCATGCCCGAAATCCGAAAAACTGGGCCGAGGGAACCGGTGATCCGGATGCCTTTTTCAAAATCAATGCCAGGATCAGAGAAAAATGCCCGGACATCATTCTCAATCTGACTACGGGCGGATCCTTCGGACAGTCCTTCGCGGAACGAATCAAATGCCTGGATGCAAAACCGGAAACAGCCTCCCTGAACCTTGGACCTGAGATGTACAAGGTAAGAATGAGGGAACGTAAGGCACCACTTCCCTATCCGAGACAGGCGCAACTCCTCAATGATTGTTCCCACACCACCTATGATGAGGTTGCTACATTGGCCCGCATGATGAAGGAAAGGGGCATCCGCCCGGAGATGGAACTGTTTCATCCGGGGCATTACTGGGTCATCCATGATCTCATCAAACAGGGGCTGGTGGAAAAACCGTATCAAATACAACTTGTCCTGGGATCTGTCACTGCCAGTTATGCGACGCCGTGGAACGTGATGGCATTGATTCAGGAGCTTCCTGCAGATAGCCTGTTTTCCATCGCAGCCATGGGGCCTTTTCAGTTTCCCATGACCATGATGTCCATAATTTTGGGGGGACATGTGAGGGTTGGAATGGAGGACAACGTATATCTGAAAAAAGGCCGGCTGCTCAAATCCAATGCCGAAGCTGTGGAACGGATCGCTGATCTGGCAAAGGGCATGAACAGAGCCATTGCGACACCAAAACAGGCGCGGGAGATGCTGGGACTCTCCCTAACACCTTCCCAATACTGATACCCGGCAGATTTTGACGGATGGTGGATGTTTTGAAAGAAGTCTCCAATCCCCTGCTATCGGTCCGGTAGTCCGTTTTGCCATGATTGGTATAGAGATCGTTCGATGTTATAAATTTAAGGGAAAGGTCAATGGAATCAAAAATTAGCACAATCACTATCATTGGTTCAGGCAGAATGGGGCTTGGTATTGGACAGGAAATCGCCGTTGCAGGCCATAATGTGGTTTTTCATGATATTGACTTGCATATTCTGCAAAAAGTAAAATCGATGATAGAAGACAATTTGTTGAGATTGGCTGAATGGGGCGTTATGAAATCAGAAGAGATTCAACCTGCCCTTGATCGAATCTCAACAGATAGCCGTTTAAGCCATTCCGCTGAAGCTGCGGATCTGGTTATTGAGGCGGTGGTGGAAAATTTGGAAGTTAAAATTAAACTGTTTAGAGTCCTGGAGCAGATTTGTCAGGGCCCCACCATTTTGGCAAGCAACACCTCAACTCTGATGCCCACGAAACTGGCAGAGGGGTCAGACAGACCCGGCCGGGTTCTGGTGATGCACTATTTTTACCCCGCATATCTGATGCCGCTGGTTGAAATCGTGCGCGGTGAACAGACGTCGGATCAAACCGTTGACAGCGTGTATGGATTTTTAAGCAAAATGGGCAAAAAACCGGTGATCTGCAAGAAGGAAGCGCCTGGCTTCGTTGCCAACCGCCTGCAGATTGCATTTGAACGGGAGGCGTTTCATATGGTCCAGCGGGGAATCGCCACGGCTCAGGATGTCGACAAAGTTGTGAAATACAGTTTTGGACGCAGGATGGGTGTTGCAGGTCCCTTTGAAATTCTGGAACATAATGAAGGGTATGATATGACCGTAGCATGTGAAAAATATATGCTGCCGGACATGGATTCTTCCAACGAACCCTATCACCTGATTCTGGAAATGGTTAAAAAGGGAAAGATCGGCATGCGCTCTGAGGAAGGATTTTATCGGTGGACACCTGATTTTATAGAACAATGGGAGAAAAGAATGGAAAAAAACCTGATCGGCTATTTAAAATAAATTTTTTGCATTGAAAACCAAGATAAAAAGGGAAACCATATGTCCTATATACACCCTGCAATGAGCATTCTGTCTGATGATCAAAAAGCGCTGCTATATGAGAAAGCGCTGTGGATACTGAAAAATGTGGGAGTCAAAATTGAATGCCCGGAGGTATTTGGCCTCTTTGCAAAAAAAATCGGGATCAAATGCGAGGGGGAGGTCGTAAAAATCCCTGGAGAACTGGTCAAAACATGCTTGGATCAGGTTGCCCGCAATGTTGATATTTACAACCGGAGGGGAGAAAAAGCATTCAGCCTGGGACCGGACACCAATGATGAAACCCGGTTTTCCATTGGGTCTCCCCAGCTCAATTATCAGGATCCATTGACCCGGGAAATAGAGCAGTGGGAACGGCGGCACACCGGATTGATCGCCGGGCTTGCCAACACGCTGGATACCTTTGACGCCATTGCCACGCCGGGAACTATCCATGATTACGGGCCCAAAGAAGCCGATTACTACTCCACCCTGGAGATGCTGGCAAATACGGAAAAACCGATTTTGATCCTGGTTTCAAACGATTCAGAGTTCCCCGGCATACTGAAATTCATCAACGCTTTGTTTCCTCAATTAACAGAAAAACCGTTTGTCGTTCCCTACCTGAACATCATCACGCCACTGGTGCTCAATAAAGGAACAACCGACAAGATGAGAAAGGCCTTTGAATATGGTCTGCCTGTGATTTTCAATAACTATATCATGGCAGGAGCAACGGCGCCTGTACTCCCGGCAGGGTATATGGCGCTGATTTTGGCGGAGCTGCTCTCTGGAATTGTTTGCAGCCAATTGATAAAGGAAGGCTCCGGAATCATTTGCGGCAGTTTGCCCACTGCATTCAACATGTCCTCCATGACGGCCGCTTACAGTTCTGTAAGCACCTTGATCAGCCACAGTGTTGCCGAGATGATGGCATATTTCGGGGTTCCCCACAGCGGCACTTCCGGAAACAGTATAGGCTGGGAAGGTGATCTCCTTCAGGCCGGAATTATTTGGATAAACAATCTGGGCTCTCTGATGGGAAAGGTGGGACTCTGCCCGTTTTCAGGGCCGGTGTTCCAGGCAACCACTCTTTCACCCACAGCCATTTTGCTGGCTGATGAAATTATTTGCGAAGCCAGAAAATATGCCCGGGGGGTGAAACTGGAGGATGATTTTTTATTGGATGAAATTAAGGAAGTGGGCCCCGGAGGTTCCTATTTCGGAACCCGAACCACATTTGAGCGGTTCAAAGAATTTCAGCCGGACAGCAAGATCTGGCCCGACATGACGCTTGCCAAATGGCAGGAATACGGCATGCCCACGGCCAACCAGATTTTAAGGGAAAAGACAAACCAAATGCTTGGTCAGTTGGCAAAACCTTTTGACTGCAAAAAAATTCTTGAAAAAGGAGAGTCTTATATTAAGTCTTTTGGCTAAATCTTGGGGAACATTTTTCTAATTTTTGTATAGAATTCATCTCCTTCAGTTATCAACTCCAAAAAGGAAGAAGTAATCGAATAAATAAATAAAATTTTATACAAACCAGTAAATTTGGTTTCCCAATCAATGATGGTGTTTTTAGATATTCCATAAACTCTGGAAGCGGCATTGAGTCCCATTCCTTCAGTTCGGGCAT
>CAZFXX010000121.1:0-9108 GCA_964522985.1 uncultured Desulfobacteraceae bacterium | reverse complement strand
GAATCCTGCGGCTGTCATCTGCGTGAAGAATCCCAGACCGAAGAAAATGAAGCCCTTCGTGACGATGAAAATTATCGCCATGTCGCCGCCTGGGAATATACCGGTTACGGCAAGGAACCAAAATTGAACAAAGAGCCGCTAACCTTTGAAAACGTTGAATTAACGCAAAGGAGTTACAAGTGACACACACAACCAACACCATCAATATAACGCTGAAGGTCTGGCGTCAAAAAGGACCCAAGGTCAGGGGCCGGTTCGAAACAATTCCGGTCAACGACATCCATACCCACATGTCCTTTCTGGAGATGCTGGATGTAGTCAACGAACAGTTGGCCCTTGATGGAAAAGAACCCATTGAATTCGATAACGATTGCAGGGAGGGTATCTGCGGCATGTGTGGCTGTGTGGTCAACGGTACGGCTCATGGCCCTGAAAAAGCCATGACCCTGTGCCAACTGCATATGCGCAAATTTAAAAATAATGACACCATCGTTGTGGAACCGTTCAGGGCCAGGGCATTTAAGGTCGTCAAGGACCTGATCATCGACCGCAGCCTTCTGGACAAAATCATTCAGTCCGGGGGATATGTGTCCATGAATGTCGGCGGCGCCCCGGATGCCAATAGCATCCCCATCGACCAGGTAACCGCCGAGAAAGCCATGGATGCGGCCGCCTGCATCGGTTGCGGCGCTTGCGTGGCCGCGTGCCCCAATGCATCGGCCATGCTGTTTGTCAGCGCCAAGATATCCCAACTGGCCCTGCTGCCCCAGGGACGGCCCGAAGCAGCCCAGCGTGCAATAGACATGGTCCGCGCCATGGATGCCTGTGGCTTCGGCAACTGCTCAAATGAACGGGAATGCGAAAACGTATGCCCCAAAGAAATTTCAATTGTCAATATCGCCCGACTGAATCGTGAATTTTTTAAGGCATCTTTTATTTCAGATGCCGCGTAAGATGAATTTTAAATTTTGAGTGATGCGTGCTGAATGATGAATATGGTATTCTATCTATTTATAAAAAACAGCACCTATCGATACCATATTCAGCATTCAGCATTCGACTTAAAATGGTATTCTGCTTTTTTATAAAAGACAGATCATAGCGATTCCAAAATTCATCATTCAGCTTAAGGTGAGCCGTACATATTATGAAAACATGGCATACCCTATCAAGTAAATTTATAGAACTGCTTGCTGCAAAAACAACCTGGCCGGGCATATTTTTAAAAACCCTCATAGTTCTGGCAGCTACCTTCATAGTCTGGGTGATTATAAAAAAGGGTCTTCTCGTTGTTGCAAAACGGCTAAAAAAATTCAGCCTGTTTGATATTAACGATGAGTTGTTTATTATCATCCGTATATCCATTCGTTATTTTTTAATTCTTATTGTAGGAACATATCTGATTCGACTGTTTGGTATTACCTTTCTGGAGAATACATTTCATGCCTTATTGATCATTCTAATTGCCGCACCCATCAAAGATTTTTTCATCATTACCCTGAAGTATCTGGAACATAGCATTGCCGAAAAAACAGAAACCAAAGTCGACAATATTATCTTTGACCTTCTCAACAAATTTGCAGGGGTCATTGTTTATGCCTTCGCAATTGTTCTGGCGCTTGATATACTGGGCATAAATGTCATGCCGTTTATTGCCGGTGCCGGTATTTTAGGTATCGCCGTCGGTTTTGCCGCAAAAGACACCCTGTCCAACCTGATTGCCGGTGTCCTTCTGATTATCGATCGCCCATTTGAGATCGGCGATCGAATCGAGGTGTGGAGTGCCCCTGCCGGAAGTTCTACCTGGGGCGATGTAATTGATATCGGTCTGCGGGCCACGAAAATCAGAACAACGGATAATATCGTCATCATCATTCCCAATAATGAAATCATGACCCGTGATATCGTGAACTACACGATTATTTCATCTAAAATCCGTGTCAGAATCAATATCGGAATCGCCTATGAGTCGAACTTGGAAACCGCCAAAGCCGCAATTATAAGCGTTGCTCAAACCGTAAACTGGGTAGCTAAAAATCCGGCTCCAAAAGTTGTCGTCCGCAATTTCGGTGAATCTTCCATAGATCTCCAGTTACGGGTATGGATTAATGACGCCCGCAAGCGAATGGACACGATCTCCCATATTACCGACAATGTTAAAGCCGAGTTTGACAAAACCGGAGTTGAAATTCCCTATCCAAAGCGTAACATTACCATCATTCAAAAAAACACGTAAGATCCGGCTTGAAAAAGTTAACTTGCTTACTATTTTCTTGCTCCTCCCTTTGAAAAAGAGTAGCATATCATATTTTATTGACGGATCAATTGCTGTAAAAGGTTGTTTCAATTTTAGAAAATGATGAAATTAACGATAAAAGAGGTGGCCCAATGCTTGGCGCTGCCGGCAGATACCGTTCAACGCTGGATCAGACAGGGCAGAATTCCACTAAGCAACACCGGCTCGGCCTGCACATTCAAAGCATCGGTTCTGGAAAAATGGGCTGCCGAACATAACCTGTGCTTTACACCCGATACCAAAGGCCGGGCAGCCGGGCAGGGTCATGCATCTGAACCCGAAAGCCTGGTTACAGCCATGCAGCGCAGCGGAATATTTTACAATATCCCCGGCATCGACCCTGAATCTGTATTACAGGAAGCGGTAAACAGGATCCCCGGATTAACGCCTGACTTGAAAACAACCCTTTATTCAAGACTTCTTGAAAGAGAAGCACTTTTATCTACAGGCATCGGCCAGGGTATCGCCATACCTCATCCCAGGTCCCCTCTGTCCGGCCACCTTGTCCAATCGCAAATCGTTGTCTGTTTTCTTGAAAACCCGGTTGATTATGCCGCCATCGACGGCAAACCGGTTTTCATGCTGTTTATTCTACTGAGTCCTTCGACCAAAGCCCATCTTCACCTTTTGTCACGCATCGCCTATTGCCTGCGTGATGCGTCATTTGCAAACTTTTTAAAAACAACCCCTGACCCCGGCCCGTTTTTCAGCAGAATAAAAGCCATTGAAAAGCACCTCGATGATGCGGATACTTTTTAAACATGAAATTTTTTAACTTGCTGAAGCAATGGCGCTATCCATCCAGATGGCGCCTTTTTCGTATGGATGACCGGCTTTTGCTGATTATAACCGGTGCCATCGTAGGCATATGCAGCGGTCTGGCGGCCGTGACACTCAACCGCTCTCTGCTGTTCATACTGGAACGACTCCATCCCTACCGCCAGATCTGGTGGGCGTTTATTCTGCCGGGCGCCGGAGCCGCCCTTTCCTCGATATTTCTGAACAAAATAGTTAATGAGGGCGCTGGACACGGGGTCCCCGAAGTTGTATATGCCGTTTCCCGTTATGGCGGCCTGATGCGTCTGCGTTCAAGCTTCTCCAGACTGATATCCAGTTGTCTGACCATCGGTAGCGGCGGATCGGCCGGTCCTGAAGCACCGGTTGTCATGAGTGGCGCAGCGATCGGCTCCAACATTGCCAAATTTTTCTCGTTAAACGATCGCCAGCGGGTGGCACTGGTTGGATGTGGTGCTGCCGGTGCCATCTCTGCGATATTCAACGCCCCCATCGCCGGCATGATTTTTGCCGTGGAGGTAGTTCTGGGGGAATGGTCCGCCTTGAATATTATTCCCATTGCCATCGCCTCGGTTGCAGGAACAGAGGTTAGCCGTTTTCTCCAGGGCAATCAAATTGCTTTTTCACATCGTCAATTTAACATCTCCCTTCTGGATATAACGGCCTGCATCGGCCTTGCCGCGGTGACTGCCGTCGCTTCCATTGCATTGACCCGCATAATTAGAGGCGTAACCGGCCTGTCCGATCGAGTCTCCCTGCCTACCTGGCTGCGGGCCGCCGGGGGAGGGTGCCTGGTCGGTGCCGTCGGTTTATATTTACCGGTTGTTTTAGGTGAAGGATATCAACCTATTCACCAAATGATCGAAGGGATCTATACACCCGGAATTATCATCGTCACCCTTGCCATGCTGGCCAAAATCATTGCCACCGGACTCACATTAGGTTCAGGCGGTTCAGGCGGCATTTTTGCCCCTTGCCTTGTCATCGGAAGTTTTGCCGGATTGACCTATCACCGCCTGCTTATTTTTTTGTGGCCGTCAGTACCGTGGGTCAATGAGGGATGTTTTGCGCTGCTGGGTATGGCCGGGCTTATCAGCGGAATTCTTCAGGCCCCGCTCACCGGTATTTTCCTGATTGTTGAAATCAGCGGTGGATACGAAGTGATGCTCCCGCTGATTATTGTCTCGACAATCTCAACAACCATCTGCAATTCCCTGGAGCCTGCTTCTTTTTACCTGAAAGAACTGGTGGAAAAAGGCCACTTGCTGCGACCAGGCACGGATGCCCGCGTACTGGCCGATCTGAGTGTCTATGAACTGCTTGAAAAAGACTGTATTAGGGTCAATCCAGACATGCTGTTGCGTGATTTTATCAAAATCGTCAAGCGATCACACCGCAACTATTTCCCAGTGGAAAACAAAGAAACCGGGTGGTTCATGGGTATGATTCATCTGGACGATATCCGGCCTTATCTTTTTAATCCTGGCATGTATGATGCAGTCTTTCTTGAGCAGATAATGAATGGACAGCCTGAAATCATTGCGCCCGAGGATGAGCTTTACGATATCCTGCATCGCATGGATAATAATCATCTGTTCAGCATGCCGGTTGTGGCCAACAACAAATTCCAGGGAATGATCTCCAAAGCCACTTTGCTGGATCAGTATCGCAAGGAGCTTATGGTTCAGACAAGCCGGTAATTCCGACAAAATCTCGATACCCGGGCTGCAGCAGGAAAAATAAATACTGCAATACCCTCAAATTATCAATATCCTTTATTGAAAGAGGAACCGATTATGGATTTAAAACTTTTTCATATTTTCAGGAACACCCCCCTTGGACGTGAAACACTGCTCCAGTCCACCTATTTTTGCAAAAAAATGGGCGCCACACCATTGGTCTACATTCCTGTCTCAACAAAATTTTTAATGTATTTTGAAAACGATGTCGTACAGATCGATCTTGACGAATCCTATCTGACATCATCGGAAACCGCCCGTCAGCATGCAAGTGAAATCATTGACCAGCGGGATCTGAAACCCCAATTTTTAAAACCAAGGCACTATACGGCTTCAACCCTGCCGGATATTCCGACCCATTTCGACTTTATGTGCTGTCCCCGCAGCATCAGCGATCTGTCATCCAAAATCGGGCTGGGTTATATCGGTCCGAGGGTGAGACGAATCGTGAATTCAGCCCTTTTCCCTGTTCTTGTGACCAGCCCGGCATACAAGGAATGGCAACGTATTGCGGTACTCTTTGGAGGCTCTTCCAATGCGGTAAACGCCCTCAAGCTGGGTCTTCGTATCAGCCGTACAACCGGCATGCCGCTGGATGTGTATACCAAGGTGGAGGGAGGATCCGTCGATTCATACAAAAAAGTCATCAGGGATGAAAATCTCGAAAAAGACATGGAGCGCTACGTCAAAAAATGGCATCTGCTTGAAAAAGGCAAATTTAAGGATAACCTCTATAAAATTCCCCACGAAGCGCTGGTGGTTGTGGGGGCCTTTGGTCACGGCCTGGTACGCGATATTATATTCGGAAGCAAAATGGAACAGCTCCAGTCCACACTTTCCAATAACCTTTTGATTGTGGGACCCAAATATACGGCCCAGTCCTAAGTCGAAACCAAATTGCAACCTGCCCGCTCGTGCCCGCCCGTTTCGGTGGACGCCCTGCGATACCGGGCGGGCCTTGCAATGGCAGGCGGGTCTGCTGGATTTATGAATTAAAATCAATAGCATACCCCAATTATTCGCTTTTCAATATTCACTTATGCAGGATGAACCATGAATGAGCCCCGGCAGAAACCGGCCATGAATCAAAAAATTTTCAAAATGGGACTTCCAGTAACCACGGTATCCGCATACCTTTTAAGCTGCAGTCTTGCAGATGCAGACACACCGGTTTCTACAAAAAATCTATCTAAAGTCTGGAATGGTACAAGGAAAGAATTACGACAGGCATTAAAGCAGCTTGAAAAAAAAGGGATTGTTCGATCTATTCTGTCGGATTATCAGGAAAATACCGTTTACAAATTTATTGATGCGCAGGACTGGAACGGACCCGGCCCCTGAAACGAACCTGCCATCTTTTATTACGGACTACGACGCCGACGATCAAGCTCCTCATGAACGCAGGCTCTTACAACATCGGCAGGGATATCGGTCCGGATACCCGGGCATGATGCCGCCATAATATGCCAGTTTTCAACGTCTACCAGTACGCTGTCGATAAAAGGCCAGTTGCGGCACATCCTCGGTTTAACAGGATGTATCGTACACACCCCATCCCAGAATACACAATACCCATCTTGGCCCTGCGCCAGAACCGGGCGACTACCGGACATCTGACAATACTCTTTTACAAAGCATTTCGGATCCGTATGGATGTATCCGGCAATATTCTCTATATCCTCTCTGGTGACAAAAGTGCCACCGTAGCCCCGGCAGCAGTCACCGCATTTTTGACAACTGAAAATATCTGCCGGGGTAATATTTTCATACGTCATGGCGGGTCTCCATGGCTCTTTTTAAAGTTACCTGATCAACGAATTTTAAATCTCCGCCAATAGGCACGCCCGAAGCAATCCGGGTCACTTTGACGGGTTGATTCTTAAGGCACTGAAAAATATAATCCGCGGTGGCCTCACCTTCAACGTTCGTATTGGTTGCCAGAACCACTTCTTTGACACTACCGGAAGATATTCTGGTTAACAGCTCCCTGATTCTGATATCGGCCGGCCCGACCCCGTCCATGGGTGCAAGGCAGCCGCCCAGGATATGGTACAAACCTTGAAATGCACCTGATTTTTCAATGGCCACCATATCGGCCGGCTGCTCCACCACACAAACGATGGCAGCATTTCGAGCGGGATTGCTGCAGATGCTGCACAGATCACCGTCGCTCAGCCCAAAACACGAAGAGCAGAGCTTTACCTTATTTTTCAGGTCGATGATGCTGCGGGCCAACTTTTCAGCATCACTTCGAGGGGCCTTTAAAATATACATGGCAAGTCGTTCGGCGGTCTTTTCACCGATCCCCGGCAGCCTGGAAAGATTCTTTATCACATTCAAAATCGATGCTGGATAATGATTCATAAGTTTACTTTAAATAACCCCCATGCCCTGTCGGGCACAACGAAGCATGAAAGATATGAGTGGTGAGTCTTGAGTCGCGAGAGACGCAAAATCACTATTTTTTCTTCATTACGCAAAACTCATATCTCACTATTTTTATATAAATAGATCCATTAAATAAAGGATGTCAGAAAGCACGATTGTTACATCAACCCGGGGATATTCATTCCGCCGGTCAGCTTACCCATCTCGCTGGAAACCACCTCCTGAGCCTTCTTCAGTGCATCGTTTGCAGCGGCCAGCACCAGATCCTGCAACATTTCAACATCATCCGGATCTACGACCTCTTTTTCGATCCGGATATTAACCAACTGTTGTCGGCCATTCGCAACCACATTCACCATGCCACCGCCGGAAGATGCTTCCACGGTTTTGCCAGCCAGTTCCTCTTGCATTTTCAACATCTTGTCCTGAAGCTTCTGGGCCTGCTTCATCATGTTTCCCATTCCCTTCATACCTGTTCCTCCTGTACTTTTTGTAACCGTTCCCCAATTAAGTGCTTAATTCTGACATACGTGTTTTTTATGTCAACAAAATCACTTGTTATTTGCGGCGTACGCCTTTTCAACAATGCCGGTTTATCCGGCTTAGGTATTTACCGTTTACGGGTTGCTTTCCCTGATCTTCTTTTATAGTTCCGAGCATTAGGAACCTGGCACCGCACGCGATCATAATTTTTTTACATCAACCAGTGTGCCGTTAAAAATTTCAACAGCATCCGAGACCAGTGGATGGCTCAATGCCTCATGTTTTTGTTGACCATTCTTTGCCACTTCCTTTTGATTTCCCGCTGGCACATCCGTCTTTTTGCATAATTTAATCTGCATCTCCCGACCAAAAAAATCACCGCAGACCTGCTTGACGGTAGCCAGATTTTTCGTGACCATTTTGGTAATAAAGCCGTTACCGTCGACTTCGATTTCCAGCAGGTTATCTTTAACTTTCTTCAAACGGCACTTGGCCATATTTGATGCCACCGACGGTCTTTTGCGGGCCACCGCGTCGATGACCTTTTCCCACAGGACTTCAGGATCATCGGCCACATCAAACACTGAAGTCTCCGTAGTTGCAGGTGGTATCGATTCGGCATCAGTTAGGGCAGCAGGCTGCAGGGTTTCTTTTCTCCCGGCATCAGCGGATAACGTAGCGGACTCGGGTCCTTCTGAACCGTATCCGGCCTGGGTTTCAAAAATTTCCTTGCCCGATGAAGTGCCGAAATTTTTCTTCAAATGATCCAGCTTCTCAATCAGCACATCAATGGGCAGGGCCGGTCTCACCAGAAGCATCCGCATAAAAATTATCTCAAGGGCCAGCCTGGGCTGAGGCGCAAACCGGACAGAGGCCTCTTCCTTAAAAAGGAGATCAAATATCTGGCTCAAATAGGTGCCGGACGTATCTTTCACCTGCCGGACCATCAGTTCTATCTCATGGGCCGGCAAATTCACCAACTTTTCAATCTGCTGGCCCCACTTGACCACCAGAAGATTTCTGAAATGCGCTGTCAAATCGTCATACAGCCTTTTCAGGTCATGGCCGTGCTCATAGACATCATCAAGGATATCAAGTGCTTTGGGCAGGTCCACACTTAAAATCGCCGCCGACAGATCAAAAATAACCGTTCGTTCTATAACCCCGAGAATATCCACTATTCTGTCCGGTTCAATGGCACCTTCCGTGCAGCTCATGATCTGATCGAGCAGGCTCATAGCATCCCGCATGCTGCCGCCGGCTTCTCGCGCGATCAACTCCAGGCTTTCCACAGGTACCCTGATTTGCTCTTTGTCGCATAATTCCGTAAGATGGCCTGTAATCGATGCAATATCAATGCGCCGTAAATCATATCGCTGGCACCGGGAAAGGATGGTTATGGGAATC
>CAZFXX010000120.1:1164-9138 GCA_964522985.1 uncultured Desulfobacteraceae bacterium | reverse complement strand
GTTGTCAAAGCCCATATCCAGGGCCTTATTTACAACAGTTTCATATTCCCCTTTTGCTCTCTGAGCCTTTTGAACAAAAATACGTACAACTTTTTGTTATAGTTGATGCAAAGTTTTCGGTGTTGCATGGGGTATCTCAGGACCCAGCACACAACATCAGTCGGGCCGATCAAAAAAACCGGGGGGACTACTAAGTAATCCCCCCCGGTTGGTCACGGTTCTACTTTTCCACTTTTTCCCAGAGCGACGCGTTGGCATTGCCAAAGCCGCCGCAGAGCATGGCGACGCCGTACTTGGCATCTGTAAACTCATGCTTCATGACATTGTTCAGGGTGACGATGATCCGTGCTCCCGACTCTCCCAGAGGATGGCCAAGGGCCAAGGCACCGCCCCAAACATTGATATTGTCGAAGGGTGCATTCTCGGCGATCCCGATCGTGCGCACGACCGCCAGGGACTGACTCGCGAAGGCCTCGTTGAGTTCCCAGACACCGATGTCTTCTGCCTTCAGACCGTTGCGGGCAAGGAGCTTCTCTGCAGCGGCAATGGGACCGATTCCCATAACGGTGGGATCACACCCAGCCATGGCACCGCTGACAAATTTAATGTGGTAGTCAAGTCCCAGCTCGTCGGCCTTCTCCCGGCTCATGAGCAGCATCGCGCAGGCACCGGCTGTGAGGGGAGAAGAAAGGGCGGCAGTCACGATGCCATCCTCCTTAAAGGGTGACTTCATGGTCGCCATCCGTTCCATTGAGACATTATCGCGAATCCACTGATCCTTATCGACCATGAACTTGGTGCCGTCCTCTTTCTCACCCTCAATGGGAACGATTTCGTTTGCGAATTTCCCTTCATCGCGGGCCGCGGCCGCCTTCTTGTTGCTCCAGTATGCCATGGTCTCCATATCCTTGCGGTTGATATTATAGTTCGCAGCGACCTTTTCGGCGGTGGCTCCCATAAGAACTTCTTCGATACTATACCGATCAAACAGTTTCGGAGCTAGATCCATGGCAAACGACATGGGAACCTTCTGCATGTCCTCAACACCGGAAGCAATGTAGATATCACCATCGCCACACATGATGGCATGAGCCGCATGCTCCGTCGCAGCCATGCCCGAGCAGCACTGCTGCCCGACAGCATTTGTCGCTACCGACTCGGGGTAACCGCCAGCTAGCCAGCCGAGTCTCGCGATATCGTTCTGCATACCCGCCTGGTTCGCCGACCCGCAGAAGACAGCATCAATATCTTCAGGTTTTACCTTCGCATTCCTCTTAAAGAGTTCCTTATATACCTCTATCAGTAGAGTTTCCGGCCGTACATTCCTGAACCAGCCTTTATCCTTGTGTGCTCGTGCATTCGCGCTTCTGATACCATCAATAAGTACGCATTCCTTCACAACTAAAGCCTCCAATGGTTATTTTTGTTTTCATCACTTGCTTCATCGCTCAACATCATTAAAATTGATGCAAGCTTTTTGGACTCGCGTGGGGTAGTTTGTGAGCCAAAATGGCTGCTTTACGAAATAGATCTAATAAAAAATCTATACCTGTTTCAGAAGTATCATTTCTAAAGTGCCTGTACATGATATGGCTATTGAACATTAAGCTGTCAGGCCTATCCCAGTTGTAATAAAGCGTTTGCGCAAAAGAGGGGGACAGAGCAAGATCGGTAGCTGCTTCCTCAGGACCCATGTAAGCAGCAAAGCGTTTCCCCAGCTCTTCGGAAATATAAATCCAATACTCTTTCACCAGTTGGATACCTTCTTTACCGCATATCGGACCGTGTCCACCGACAATGGCTTCGACATCCATTCCCATGATTTTATCACATGCATCAATCCAGTTTTGGGCCGGCCCTGCCCACATGTTCGGTGTCACATCGATAAATGCGATATCACTGGCGTACAGCACCTTTGCCTCGGGGAGGTAAACCATGGCATCCCCGGCTGAGTGAGCTGAGGAGATTTCAATCAATTCCACTTTGCGTCCACCTACATCAAGGCTCAAGCTGCCTTCAAATGTGCGAGTAGGAAGCACGATATTTATATTCGTAAAATCGTATGGGCCTAACCATTCACAAATAAAATGTCCGAATTTATCTGCTCCAAATACGCCTATTGGCCTGGTCATCTTTCCAACTTCGTGTAAAAAAATCATTTGTCCAGGCGTCATTGACTTCATTTTATCAAGAGATGCCGTTGGGCAAATGATTTCAGCGCCCTTTATTAGCTGATTCCCAAAGAAATGATCCGGGTCATCATGGCTATTCACCACATACTTGATGGGATTATCTTTGATCAGCGGTTCCATGGCATCCAGCATTTGCCGGGCGGTGTTAACATCAGATCCTGTGTCGATCAGGAGAGATTCACCATCACCAACGATCAAGCCACTATTGGCTTCACTCCAGGATCCGTTTGGTACCATCCATGCGTAGGCACCATTTTTCAGGTCATAGAGACCTTCCGCGAATCTTGGTTCATCTTTCAAACGTGTCGTTTTTGCGTTTGTCCCATGGATAAGTTCAAAATTTTCCATAATGGATGACGTTTGTCTTGCTTGCATTTTATTCTCCTCCGTTATTATTTTTTCTGCTTATCAGTCACTATTGGTTTTCATCCTTTAAAAAAGATCCCGGAATGATGAATCTGGACAAGGTAACCGGTTGATTGGATTTGATCTTCAATTTAATCATACGAAGAAGCGCAAACCGATCCCTTATTGAAAAAACGTTCTACAATTTCATTTGTTCATAAACACGGTCTCCATTATAAATTCTTGTCACCTTTTTCCGGAAGCAGTACGGGATATGCTTTAATGGCGACTAGGCCAGCGACGTACATGAAAACGCCAAACGCACCGCCCACAAAGAACATTGAAGAGTGAAAATCCCCCATCGAATCCTGAATCAAGAGGGCAATCGACATGGACAATGTTACACTGCGCAAGCCGGTTTCCAGCGAAATAGCCTTGGTTTGAAAATTGGACATACCCAATATTTTTGGAATGACTGCTCCAAAAAGCATTCCCAGAGATGTCAACAAAAGGACCATTGAATAGAACATAATGCCATATCGGTCTGTATCGCCGAACACTTCCATATTACCCATAACCCCTGCAAAAATAAGAATAAAAAGAGCAACCATGCCTAATTTATTAAAAAAGGGTATTAGTCTTTCTGCAAATTTTTCATTGATTCTACGGACAACCATACCTACAATCAGGGGAATTAGTACAAGGACAATAACTGTCCGGGCGACAATTGCAGTTGGGACCTCAATATCGGGAATATTTGCGCAATACGCACTCAATAGCAGGGGCAGAAATATAATTGATAATACTGTTGAGATTGAAGTTAATGAGATTGATAAGGCCACATCACCTTTGGCGTAGTGTGTCATCAAATTTGAAGTAACTCCGCCAGGTGTGGCAGTGATTAAGACCATTCCGACAAATATGAAAGGGTAATTTGCATGAAATCCCATGAGATATCCCAGGCCAACAGCGATCAACGGCAAAACACCAAACTGTAAAGTTTCCCCGATAAGAATAGCTTTGGGCTTGATAAACAGGATCGTGAAATCCTTTATCGTCAACGTTAGTCCCATACCTGCCATAATTAGAAACAGCATGGAGACAATCATCGTTTTGAAAACCTTGTGCACCATAGGTTGAATAGGTTTATCAATAAATTGGGCAAATTGGTATTTCTGTCCTTCTACAGCTAGGCTTCGAACTTTGATGTTGAACGCCATTTTACTTGTCATGACTTTAGCCAGGTCATTATAATTCGGATGCTGTCGATCCGGGATTGATAGGATAAAGATTTCACCATCACTGCGTCGGATAAGGTAGATTTGAGTTTCATCGAGAGATTTACCGGTTTGGCCGGAATCCAGTAGACGAAGATGCCCCTGAAATTTACAAGCCTCTCCATTTTCCCAATTCAAATCCCTTGAATTCCGGTTCAGCTTTTGGATGAGTTCGGTGTCGGATTTTTGGATCAAGGCGGATAGCTTTTTATAAAGAACTTCATTGGCATTATCATTCGCAAAAGCCGAAGCGCCAAATATAAACATTACAGCCAGCATCAACAGCAGGGCCACAATCCGTTGAATACGCATAATCATCCCTCCTCAATATTTTTTGAAACCATTCATATTGCATAGTGTTTCTGTTTACTGCGATCAGCAGCAGGTTTCATTCTTATCCGTCCACTGATTTCTACAACTTTTATGGTACCTGCAAACCGAGTATGGCTCGCGCTTCATCAGGAGAGGCAACACCTCGCGCTGCTGTCTGAACAAGATTTCTAGCCCAGATCACCTGATCCCAACTTCCCTTGGCAAGAGACTTGTCGGGCAACCGAACATTATCCTCCAATCCCACGCGAACATGCCCTCCGGTTATCAAGCTTATAAAAGCAGCCGAATACTGTTGCGGGCCGACTCCGCACACACTGAAAGTGGAACCTTCGGGCAGTATGCTGGCCATTGATAGATGCAGCATTGGATCAAAAGACATGCCACCCGCGATACCGTAAACGAATTGAAAATTCATAGGATGGTTGAAAAGACCTTCCTGCTTGTCCAAAATGAGAAGACTATTGATACCGCCGGAGTCAAAGATTTCAAATTCCGGTCGGCTTCCTGCTTCATTCATAGCCTTTGCCCATTTGACCATATCTTCAAAGGTGTTTTTATATATGGTTTCCATAATGACTTGTCCTGACTTATAGTCCACGAAAGCAAAATTCATACTACTTGTATTGAAAGAGCACATTTCCGGTTTGATCACCTCGATGGGCTTTACACGTACCTCTGCCGTCTCAAATACCGCTCCTGTGCTGATGTTAATAATTAATTCAGGACAACGCTCTTTGATAGCTTCAAATATCCTTCGGTTTGCATCCACATCCATTGTGCCGAGACCCGATTCAAGATCTTTCGCGTGAAAATGGATAATAGCAGCCCCCTCCTCCTGACAGCGGTGCGATTCTTCTGCGAACTCCTCAGGGGTATAGGGCACATTTGGGTTATTTTTTTTTGTGGTCATGTTCCCCGAAAGAGCAGCGCAAATTATTGCTTTATTACTTTTCTTCATTTTGACCTCCATGTTGGTTGTTTTTTTTAATTCATCACCGGTTTTACTATTCAGACAATATATGTTCCGCCAATGACATCTAATGTTATCTGTTAGATTTTATTAATTTTAGCTACACCCATGCTACCTTGAAAAAATCGCGCCTTTATCCGCGCTGGAAACCAATTCGGCGTACCTTGCCAGGTAACCTGATTTAATTTTCGGTTCAAATTTCGGCAACGCTGCTATTCTTTTGCTAATTTCTTGGTCAGAAAGCTGGACGCTCAGCTTTTGATTGGGAATATCGATTTCAATCATTTCCCCCTCAAGAACAACTGCAAGAGGACCTTTTGCCGCTGCTTCGGGAGACACATGCCCGATGGCAGCCCCCCGGCTGGCCCCTGAAAAACGACCATCGGTAATCAGAGCCACGTTTCTATCCATTCCCATCCCGGCCAGCGCCGAGGTAGGGGAAAGCATTTCGCGCATGCCTGGACCGCCCATCGGGCCTTCGTAGCGAATGACAACGACATCTCCTTTTTGAATCTTTTCGCCCATAATGTCATCAAAGGCTTCCTCTTCAGAGTTGTAAATCCGTGCCGGTCCCGTATGCTTGAGCATTTCATTCGCAACTGCTGCCTGTTTAACGATCGCACCATCGGGAGCCAGATTGCCTGTGAGAATGGCAAGGCTGCCCGTATTGTGAACTGGTTTTTCAATTGACCGAATAACTGATGGGTCCTTTATTCCTGCTCCTATTTCATCCAGCATTGCCCCCATCGATTTTCCATAAACTGTCGCAACCTTATCGTGAACAAGACCTATTTTTCTCAGTTCAGATAGTATAGCTGGCACACCACCGGCATAATAAAGGTCAACGACATGGTGGGGACCGGCAGGTGCAATGGATGTCAAGTGAGGTACTTTTTTTGTAAACCGGTCAAAGTCCATTAAAGTCAAATCAATTCCAGCATAATTGGCCAATGCCGGGATATGGAGTGCGCTGTTAGTGGATCCTCCCAGAGCCATGTCAACGACAATTGTGTTCTCAAAAGCCTCTTTGGTCATGATATCCAGAGGTTTGATTTGGTTATTGACTAGGGCTACGGATTGATAACCCGATTCTTTTGCCAGCCTGACCCTTTCGGCAGAAACTGCAGGCGCGCTGCCGTTAAATGGAAGCGACATCCCAAGAGCTTCCGACAGATTACTCATTGTGTTGGCTGTAAACATTCCGGAACATGATCCGGCCCCCGGACAAACTTCACGTTCCAGTGAATTAAGTTCCTTCCTGCTAATTTTGCCTGCTTTAAAACTTCCAACAGCTTCAAATATCTTATCCAGCCCTGTATCTTTGCCATGAATTTTCCCTGGCAGCATCGGACCGCCGGAAAGAAAAATTGCCGGTATGTTCAGCCTGGCGGCTGCGATTAACATTCCGGGAATAATTTTGTCACATGAAGCCATGAGCACCAGGCCGTCAAAGGGGTGGGCCATGGCCATAATTTCGATGGAATCGGCGATGAGTTCCCGACTGGGAAGTGAATACTTCATCCCTTCATGATTCATGGCGATTCCATCACAAACCCCGATGGTGTTAAATACCACCGGCGTCCCGCCAGCCGCATAAATCCCCGCCTTAACTGATTCAACCAGTTTGTCCAGATGAATGTGACCCGGAATGATCTCATTAAACGAATTTGCGATTCCGATAATGGGCCTTTCCAGTTCCCAGTCCGTAAATCCATCTGCCCGCAGCAAGGATCGGTGCGGGGCTCTTTCGGTGCCCTTGGTCATTAAATCACTTCTTTTTTTCAATCTCTTTCTCCTTAATGAAGGGTTTGAGGTTCCTGTCGCGGGCTTATATTCAAATTCGGCGTATTTTTCATCCACCTGCGCCTAGATCCCTCTAATTGTTACCGGTAGCAAAGCTATTGCTAAATCATCAATGCGCCGCCATTTACATTCAGTGTTGCGCCTGTAACAAATGGTGACGCAAGCAAATATTCAAAAGCTCTTACAACATCATCTGTTTCCCCAAGCGCAGGGACAAAGGTTTGTTTTTTTAAAGCCATTTTCTTTTCTTCCGACCATTCCATAAATATCCCTGCATCTTCGATGAAGGCCGGGGCAATGGCATTCACCGTTATGCCGTGCGGGCCCAGTTCCTTGGCTGCATATCGAGTCATTCCCACCACCCCGGCCTTGGAGGCGGCATAGTGCGGCCCGATAACACCGCCACCATGAGCTGCAATCGATGCAATATTAATGACACGCCCAAAACTCTGTTTTTTCATGTCGCGAACGGCCAATCTTGTCCAGTAAAACGCACCACTTAGATTGATACGGATGGTTTCATCCCAATCTTTTACTTCGATTTCATCAAAAGGTTTGGGTGACATAATCCCGGCGTTATTAACGAGGACATTTACAGGACCAAGTACTTGTCGGATGGACAGATAATTCCTTTTTACGCTGTCCGCGTCACCGACGTCTCCTTTCACCACTAAAATGTTTTTGCTGGTTTTTATACCTATCGCTTCATTCAGTTCTTTTTCAGCTGAATTAGCACTCTCATCATTACCAAAATATGTAATGGCTACACTCGCGCCCCGCTTAACAAGTGATAAAGCAATGCCAAGTCCGATTCCACGTGTGCCTCCTGTTACAACTGCAACCAAATCGTTCACTTCTTGCCCCCTATTTTTTTACTCTGTTTTCTATAGTACTTTTCCTTAGGAAGAGCCGCGCAAATGACCACTTTGTTATTTTTCACCATTTTGATCTCCATTTTTTTAATTTCTATTTACAAATCACTTTTATCTCATGGTATTTTTAGACATCATGAAGAAAACCAATCATATGATCATATGATCATATGATCATATGA
>CAZFXX010000120.1:0-1064 GCA_964522985.1 uncultured Desulfobacteraceae bacterium | reverse complement strand
ATCATATGATCATATGATCATATGATCATATGACTTGACACAATTGATATATTATGTCAAGAATTAAATTGATTATATAAAATAGGGATTCCAAATTTCGTTTGACGGATAATGTTGAGTAACCTCATGGATTTAAAAAAGGTAGTAATCATGAACATATTCTGATATTAACGATCAGAAATTTATTAATTATGGAGGAACTTTTGTCTTTAATTAAAACGAAAAAACTTTCTGATTTCATTATCGAAGAGATTAAAAATCGAGTTATTAAAGGAACTCTCAGGGAAGGAGACAAACTACCGAATCAGGATGAGTTTGCCGCTGAGTTGGGCGTGAGCCGATCGTCATTGAGAGAAGCATTGCAAACGCTGTCACTTATAGGGGTAATTGAACAACGCCCACGAAGAGGTACCGTCATTAAATCTGGCAATCCTGAACTTTGGACTGGGAACATCATGCCCCCATTAGTCTCAGATCATAAATCAATGCTTGAACTTATTGCCGCCCGCCGTCATATTGAATTGGGAACGGCTGAAATGGCTGTAACTAATGCCACTATGAGTGACATACAAAAAATGGAACGCTTAATAAAAAAAATGCCAACGGCGTTAAAAAATAATCAAGTAAAAGAATACACCGATTTGGATCTTAAATTTCATTATGCAGTAGCCGTAGCAGCACATAATCAGTATATGCTTCATATGTTTATTACAATCAGGCAACTTATGGGGCAATTCATCATGGAGGCTTTTTCAGTGTTGCCGGATCTTCTTGAACGATCACTTGCTTTTCATGTCAACATATACAACGGAATCAGGGAACGAAACAAAAAAGTCGTTTTGATGAACATGGAAAAACATATCCAAGATATTGAAAACACCCTATTAAATTTTTATAAGCGGTAACCCCGCATCTGCTTTCCGACGTTCGTAGCCTTTAGACTCCCGATCGCTATCCCTCCCACCTGAAAGGCTTGTCCCGGTCAAAATCCGGGGTGAGGTGGCGATCACTCACGTCCTGTATAAAAATGTTGTCAAAGCCCATATCCAGGGCCTTATTTACAA
>CAZFXX010000119.1:0-9148 GCA_964522985.1 uncultured Desulfobacteraceae bacterium | reverse complement strand
CCACGATCCAGTTGCCGGCACTCTTGAAAAGATTGGAACCGGGAAAAATCATGGGCTCACGGCCCTTGGTTCCCCTAAAGAGGTGCTGTTCTTTTTTGAGTGCGATATTGCTTAAAAAGCCGCTCACGATAGATTTGTGAATGGCCGTATATAATACACTAAATAAAGCGTTTCCGGGGCGTTTGGAATCTTTTCCGGCCTCAACGGCGGGTTGGGAGCCGGGTTTCGGTAAAATCTCCGCATGACTGTTGGAAAGCCTGTTTTCCTGCAGTATTTCCGCCAATTGGGCATGGATGTCTTGCCATTCACGCATTCGCCTGAAAGAAAGAAAATGCCGGGTGCAGAACTTTTTGATCTGCTTGGTGATCTGACCACTCTTTTTACCGGTGCATCGGGCAGTCTGGTACGCCTTCCAGATATTTAATAATGTGACAAAATCAGATGCCGGGTCATTAAATAGGGCCCGGGCCTGATCGGCTGATTTTGCTTTTTCAAGAGGTCTTTCGCGAGGGTCCTGAATACTTAAGGCCGCTGCAATCACTGTCATGGAAGGGATACACCCCTCATCATGGGCCTGAACCAGCATGCGGGACAACCGTGGATCAATGGGCAACCTGGCCATGACCCGGCCTCTGGGGCTCAGGACGAAATTACCATGTCCTGTTCCCTGACCGGGGAAATCCGTTTGGCCCTTGCCGGCCGCGGTCTTTTTATTGGCAACCGCTCTTTGAATTGCGCCGAACTCCATAAGGATGTCAAATCCGTCCTTGATACTTTTTGGCGTTGGTTTATCAATAAACGGAAACTTGGCAATATCACCAAGGTTCAGGGAAATCATCCGCAATATAACTTCCGCCAAATTTGACCGCAAGATTTCCGGCAGTGTAAATTCGGGTCTGTCATTATACGCTTCTTCGGAATAAAGCCGGATGCATACGCCATTGGACACCCGCCCGCAGCGCCCCTTGCGCTGGTCCGCACTGCTGCGAGATATCGGCATCACAGGAAGGGCCGTTGTCCGGGTCCTGGGTGAATAATGGGAGATCCTCGCCAGACCGGTATCTACCACATACCTAATCCCGGGAATGGTAACCGATGTCTCGGCCACATTGGTGGCCACGATAATTTTACGGCCCGGTACGCTCTTGAAAACCCTGGTCTGTTCAGCAGCCGACAGCCTGCCAAACAACGGCAGTGCGGTAACATTATGATATCCCCGGCCGGAGAGCATCTCGCAGGTTTCCCGGATATCCTGTTCCGTGGGCATGAACACCAGAATATCCCCGAAAGGGGTTCGCATCTGAATGGTATCCACTGCCTGGACGGCTTTTTCCACGAATGTGGGGGCATCGTCTTCCTCGTTCGGGGCATGGTTCGCCTCGTACCTGACCCGCACCGGATAGGTGCGGCCGGACACCTCGATGACAGGGGCATTGCCAAAGGCCTTTGAAAATTTTTGCGTATCGATGGTGGCTGAAGTAACCACCAGCTTCAGATTCCTGCGGCGTTTTAAAAGATTCTTTAAAATGCCCAGCACAAAATCGATATTCAGGCTACGCTCATGGGCCTCATCCACGATGAGGGTATCATAGGCATTTAAAAACCGATCGCTCTGTGTTTCCGCCAGCAGAATGCCGTCGGTCATGATCTTGATGTAAGGGTCATGGCCGCTCTTATCGGCAAACCTGATCTTGTAACCAACACACCGGCCGATATCTTCACCCATCTCTTCGGCAATGCGGGCGGCAACGGTGATGGCGGCGATACGCCGGGGCTGGGTGCAGCCGATCATACCGTCAATGCCCCTTCCGGCGGCCAGGCAGAATTTGGGAATCTGGGTGGTTTTACCCGAACCGGTGGCACCGGATATGATCACCACCTGATTTTTTAGTATGGCTTCGACAATCTCCTCTTTTTTGGTCAGTATGGGAAGATCTTCATTATACGCAGGGGCCGGACGATTTTCCAGCCGGTGCCTGCGTTTGTTGATGGCGGCAGTCAATCTGTTTTCCAAACGCATGATCCGTTGAGCCACGGATTGTACTACGGATTCCCGCAGAACGACTTTCCTGATCTTCCGCAGCTCCGCAAGCAGGGCATAGCGCTCAGAGCCCAGTGCCTGCGGCAGTTTTTTTTCTATCTGTTTTAAGGCGTCATCCGCGCCGATATTCTTTTTCATTAACAATCACTTTAAAATTATATGGCCGTTCATAAGCCCTAACTTATGGTAAACTCATGGGCGCCATAAAAGGCATTCTGCCCATTTGGTGGGCACAGCCCACCCTACGATGGACAATCAACACGGTTGCAAAGCTACAAACCGACAATAGCCCACCCTGTGATGGCTGAATCTTTGGACCATTTTGACATCTTTGTTTTGTTGAGCTATATATCCACAATCATTTTTTTTTGCAATACTGGAACCTGAGACCTGTAACAGGAGGCAATTATGCAATTTGTAATCATTGGTGCGGATGCTGCCGGAATGAGTGCCGCCAGCAGGGCCCGGCGATCCATGGCCGATATGGAAATTACGGTGCTTGAAAAAACCGGGGATGTTTCTTACAGCGCCTGCGGCATGCCCTACAATATCGGTGACCAAAACCGGAAAATAGAAGAGCTGGTTGTGCGCCAAGCCCAGGTTTTCCGTGACAAACAGGGTATCAACCTGTTAACCGGGCACTGTGTCGATCATATTGATATCGCCTCAAAAACGGTTTCCGGAACTGATACCACCGGCGCTGCAGTTTCCGTTGCCTATGATAAACTGCTCATCGCCACCGGTGCTTCACCTATCATCCCGGATCTGCCAGGTTTTGATCTGCCGGCTGTCATGCCTTTAAAAATACTTGATCACGGACGACGGATCAAGGCATTCATCAAAAAACATTCAGTACGAAAAGCTGTCATTATCGGAATGGGATATATCGCCCTTGAAATGTGCGAAGCGCTACGCGAACTGGGCATGGAAGTGAATATGGTCAAACCGCGTCCGATTTTGCTACCATGGATGCCCGTAGAAATGTCGGATATCGTCAGAAAAGAGCTTACCAACAGGGGAGCTGCCCTTTTTGCCGGACATACCGTCCAGAAAATTGAACCGTATAAGAGCCACCTCAAAGTTGTCTGCAAAGACCTCGATCTTGAGGCCGACCTTGTCATCGTTGCCATCGGGGTGACCCCAAACAGTCAAATCGCCGGAGATGCCGGCCTTACACTCGGCACGGCCAAATCCATTACAGTGGACCGGACGCTTCAAACTTCCAATCCACACATATTTGCCGCCGGTGACTGTGCCGATGCATTCCATATCGTCAGCAATCAAAAAACCTGGATCCCCCTTGCCCTGCGGGCCAATCGGGCCGGATGGGCGGTTGCCGACAATGTCTGCGGCAAACCTAGTCGGCTTGATGGAATCGCAGGAACCGCGGTATTCAAAGTATTTGATCTCCAGGTGGCGCGTACCGGCCTGACCGCATCCGAAGCCTCAAAATGCGATTTTACCCCGGTTGAAATTCTGGTGACCACCCGGTCCCGGGCTCATGCCCATCCGGGCAACACACCCATCAAGGTTCATATGGTCGGGGACAGATCGTCCGGCCGTCTCTTAGGGGTCCAGATGCTGGGCTGCGAGGGGGTGGCCCATCGCATAAACGGGCCTGCCGTTGCGCTTCACGCTAAAATGACGGTGGAACAATTCAGCCAGACCGACCTGGCCTATGCCCCGCCTTTTGGCCCTACATGGGACCCCATGCTCACCGCGGCCAATCAGTTGTTAAAAAAAATGTAAGAAAAAAATACAGGGATTTCTTGTTCTAAAACATGAATGTATCTGGATGAAGGCCGGGGTCATTAATTTCAAAATCTGCGACGATGCCTATGATTGCTACAACTGCCCGTTTGACAAAGGCATGCGCAAGGCCATGGAACTTGATAACGGCGAAGCCGCCGTGCATCGGGAGCCGGCCTGGGTCGAGTACCTGAAAAAACAATACCAAGGGACCTCTCGTCCTTGCCGCCATGTCCTGACCGGTCGAATCCAGGCACCCAAAATCTGTCCCAATAACTACGAATGCTATCACTGTTCTTTTGACCAGATGCTGGATGACATGGACACCGACCGTTCATAGTCGTTTTCCATTCGAAACAGTGACACCAAAGCGCACCGCCCCCCCTGACGTGCCTCCCCGAAAACATGGGTAAACACCGGTACGAACAGGTCTTCCGCCAACACACCGATAATTTTATCACATCCTTCAAAAGCAATGGTTTCCAAAGTAGTGATGATTTTACCCGCATCATACTGAAGCCGGTTTTCATCAAAGGCAAATACAGGATAATCCATGGGTGGAAGGATCTTTACAGTATAATCAAAACAGGCTGCAATCTGCATTCGGATCTGTTCAATGTCATCTTTGGGGGCCCGTCCGAGGGAAACCACTCCGATATGTATTTCATCTGGTTCCATAGGGCCCCGAATCAGTTTTCTGTCGGCCGTTGCAGGGCATAGCGATTGATCATCCGATGAAGGGTGGCCCGGTTGATGTCCAGTATCCGGGCCGCATGGGTGATATTCCAATTGCAGTCGATCAGCACCTGCTCAATATGCATCTTTTCCACATCCCTTATGGATCGGGGCTTGAAGACCGGTTCGACAGCGGGCACAAGAAAAGAAAAATCAGTTGAAGACAAAGTCCGTGATTTTGACAGTACAACGGCCCTCTCCACCGCGTTTTCCAATTCCCTGACGTTACCGGGCCAGTCATAGCTTTTCAAAAAATCGAGCCCACGCCGGTTCACCTGATCAACATACTTGGTGGTTTCATGGCTGTATTTGCCCAGAAAGTGGTCAACCAGCAGCGGAATATCCTCCTTCCGTTGCCGCAGCGGCGGAATGTGCAGCGTAATCACATTGACCCGGTAAAGGCGCCTTTATTATATCCAAACAGCTCGCTCTCCAAAAGGGTGTCGGGCACTGCCCCGCAATTAATGGCGATAAACGGGCCGTTGGAACGGTTGCTCTTGGCATGGATTGCCTTGGCCACCAGTTCCTTGCCGGTACCGGTTTCACCGGTAATTAAAACGGTGGCATCGCTTTGGGCCAGTTCCGTAATCATCTTGAATATCTTCACCATCACTTCAGACTGCCCGATAATATTATCAAAACGGGAAGCCTCTGCCAGACGCCCTTTCAGGTAATGGTATTCCGATGTCAGCCGCTGCTGATTACCGATTTTTTCCATCACCAGGGCCAGTTGATCAGGTTTAAAGGGTTTGAGCAAATAATTACTGGCCCCGGCCTTCATGGCTTTAATGGCGGTTTCAATGGAACCGTATGCGGTAATTATAACGACAAGGGTTTCCGGATATTCCATCTTTATATTTTCAAGCAGTTCCAGGCCGTCCATCCCCGGCATCTTGATATCCACGAGCATCATATCAAAGCGTCTTTTTTCCATTTTTTCAAGTACTTCAGGACCTGATGTCGCAGTATCCACCTTGTAACCGTATCTCTTGAACCAGTGGAACAGAGACTCGCGGACAATCATCTCATCGTCAACGACCATGATGCGCATCTGTTTATTCATTGGCGGTCTCCCTTTTTACCGACCCGGTGATTCAAGTGCCGGGCACTGCCTTGACCGGAAAGCTGATGGTAAAGGTTGTTCCCTTTTTTCCCCCTGGCTTTTGACACGAATCGTTCCCCCATGATTTTTTACGACCCCGTAGACAATGGACAGCCCCAGCCCAGTGCCTTTGCCCTCGGCCTTGGTGGTAAAAAACGGGTCATAAATCTGATCGATATTTTTTTTGGAAATACCGCATCCGCTGTCCTTGATTTTAACCGTGGGCTGTTTTACGGAATCGGCCACGGCAGTACTTACCTGCAGACGGCCGCCGTCGGGCATGGCTTCCAGCGCATTGAAAATCAGATTCAAAAAACACTGCTGCAGATGGCTGGCATCCCCCTTCACCCACAAGGGATGCTCTGCCAGGCAGGCACTCAGCTGAATGTCCTGGAGTTCCATTTTGTGGCGCGTAAGTGATAATACGGCTTCAAGGATTTCGTTCAGGTCCACGTCGATATATTCGATAACCGATTCCCTTGAAAAACTGAGCAGACCGGAAACAATATTGCCGCAACGCAACAGTTCCCTGGACATGATGCTCAGGTACTGTCTGAACCGTTCCCATTTTTCAGATCTCATATCCGGGTCCTCAATCATATCCTGCATGAGATCAGAGAAGGTCAAAAGTCCCTGAATCGGGTTGTTGATCTCGTGTGCGCAGCTAGCGGACAGCTTACCCAGCAAAACCATCCGGTCTTCCTGGATAAGCTTGCTCATATCAGCCTTCAGGGCCTTTACCCGCTTCTGCCAGCGATGGCTGAGTTCTTTGGTGATATCTCGCCCTATTTCAATCACGCGAATCACTTCATTGTTCCGGTCCTTTATCCTTTATAGGATAGGTCACCAGGTTGTCGAAAACAGTGTGACCCTGCGAATCAGGATATTCATGGATCGCATGACCGGCCTCACCGGTTCTCAATGTCTCAATCAGGGGACAGCCCATGTCCGGATAGGCACTCGAGCAGGGAACATTTAATCCATGCATCACTTTGTAGCAAAACGTCCCGATAACCTCCTGTTTTTCTTTCTTAACCGTATCAAGGTATACATCGTTACAGTCGGCAATGGTAAAGTCGGTATTCAGAATCACAATGGCCGCCTTGGCATGCTCCATGAGAAATTTGGAGACCATCTTCTCGATTACAACCTGGTGTTCGGCCTGCTGGAGCTGCGTGTTGATTTCAAAAAGACTGCGCAGCAGCCGCCCGATATTATGCTCCATGATTCCCACGCCCTTGGGCCTGAGACGAATCAGTTCCAGCAAGGCGTCTTCGTTGTTGGTCAATTCCAGAATCCCCCCAAGATCAGGCAGTTTAAACAGGTTCCTGAAATCATCGGTCACGTAAATCCCCAATTGCCTGGCCAGTTCCAAGCCCCGGGCATTGAGGTCCACATCGCAGACCCCGACAATCTTGATATTCAAAAGGGGAAAATTTTCTTTATGGAGCAGTTCCAGAAAATATCGGCATGCCCGGATTAAGGGAAAGTTTATCGGGGTAGACCCCGGCGGGTTTGCTCTTTTCCATGGACCCTCCTTGCAATTGCAGCCAAGCCGGATATATCATAACTTAGATTGTAAAGTTGGGCACTCGTAGAATTCAGGGATTACGAAATTTTGGGATTGAAATCTAAATCCTTTCCTTATCTGAATTCCTCAATCCCTCAATTCGCAATTCCTTGATTTGGTTCCATACAGCTAATATAATAAAAATGGTGTCCAAAAAAACGACGCTATTTTTTAGATCAAATAACAATATCTGAAAGTTACGCCGCTCTGTAATTTCTTTGTACTATCAAGCGCCCGACTTCGCAACCTATATCTGCCGCAATGACCGGACATTTTGCCTGTAAGAGAAAAAATATCTGCTTATTCGCATCCGACAGGGTTTCATAATTGCCCTGACCCTTGGCGATGACCAGATCCGCAGCCTTAAAATGTCCGACAAATTCCGGTGAACAATCCTCGATAATTGTTCCGGGCGCATCCGAGCCGTTGTCGATCACCTTCACAATATTAAAAAGCCCCGTCTCTTTTGCATCTTCTAACGTGGCATCATTGAGTACCGGGTATCCCCTTACGGCAAAGATAATTTTATCTGCCGGCAGAGTCTCGATGAGCAACCGGTCAAAAACGATTTCTCCGGTATTGTCTCCCAGGTATAAAATTCGATCGGCCCTGTTTACCGCATTTTTAAATACCTGAATATCGCCGACCAGGTCACATGCCAAAGCATTTTTAATGCCAGCCAGTACAGCATCCCGGTTCATGTCCTGCCCCTGCCGGGCTCCGAAATCAATGATGTTCCCGGAAATGGCCAACCGGACCGCAGTGTTTACCGGGTCTGATGATTGGGCGATCCGTTTTTTTAAATCCGGATACAGATTCATGGCCATGTGGTTAAAATGTTGTTTCACTTTAAGGTAAGGATCAACATTGCCGGAATATCGGCGAATCGTGCGATGAATGTTCCGTGCCATCATGGGCGGGGTCTGCTGCATGTCCATATCGGCTGCGGTTTTCAGAACTTCACGCAGCACCAATTCATGGATCTTGGGATCATCCGATGCAAATCGGGCAGCGTCCACTGCCTGGCGTAAAAAACAGGGTATACAGTCATAATATGTTTTCATAATTGCCTTTCAAAATATTTTTAAAAAAATATGTCAGCTCACCTTATTTTCTTTTTATCCGTTCAACATCAAACATCTTACCCTAGACCCGAAAAATCAGTCCGGCCCTGTAAAAAAAAAGATGCGTCTGTTTCAAACGGGTCCACTTGTAGCTATCTTTAAAAAAAATTAAAAAAATCAAGTGGTCGGAAAGTTAAACAAACCCCCGGCCGCCAAAAGCTATCTCTTATCTTCTTTTCTGTCACAATGCAATTTTTTCTGCACCGCAATTGAACGTCCGCCTGTGCATCATGCCATCAACAGTACCCTGCCCGCCCATAAAATGAGTCTCTGCTGATTATTTTTAGATATTTATCTGAGAGCACTTGACACATCTCATTATATTTGTCATGAATACACGTTAATCGAAATTGCGCATATACCGTTACCCCGACACATAATTCCAAGCCAATGCAGGCTGTAAAGAACCAATGGAAAAAGGATAGAAACAGGAGGCTACATGATAGTTGCAGAAAGAAAACCTTTTGAGGAAATCAAGGCTATGGTCAAGGATTATTCCAAAGTCCTTACCGTGGGCTGCGGCACGTGTGTCGCGGTCTGTCTGGCAGGCGGCGAAAAAGAAGTGAGCATACTCAATGCCGAGCTTAAAATGACCCGGAAACTGGACAACAGCCCTATTGAACTGGGCGCCATAACCTTGGAACGTCAGTGCGACATGGAATTTCTGGATGAACTGGAAGACACCGTCGGCGGATATGATGCGCTGCTGTCCATGGCCTGCGGTGCCGGAATCCAGTTTCTGGCCGAACGATACCCTGAGATACCTGTGCTTCCGGCAGTGAACACCACCTTTATCGGCGTCAACAAAGATGTGGGATGGTATGAAG
>CAZFXX010000118.1:0-9179 GCA_964522985.1 uncultured Desulfobacteraceae bacterium | reverse complement strand
TTTCCGGTTTTCAGACAGTCGGCCACCAGTTTCCCTGTTTTGGGCATATGCTTTTGTATGGGCGTTCCCACAATCTTTTTTCTTCTAAATTGAAGGATTTCCTTGGCCCTTTTATTGACAAAGGTTATCAGGCCGTTTTTATCGGTGGCAACGATACCTTGATTGCTGAATTGGAGGATCTGGAGATAATCGTGAGTTTTCATGCGTTTTTTTAGATCCGTTGCAAATTTGAATGATGGTGGTGGTGAATTTGTGGAGCTGATTCCATTTTTCAACATCGATTAAGCATCATTTTTAAAACCCAACCCAGCGGATATTTTTTTACCTGCTTTTTTTACCTTTGGAATAAAATCAAAAATATTCGGCTTAATGCGTATGGTCGGACCGGTTATGGTCACCGCCGCCGGCACACATCCCGTGTGATCGAAAATGGGTGCAGCCACGCAACTGATGCCGAGACCGTATTCTTCGTTCTCGACAGCGTATCCTTTTCGGAAGATTTTATCGAGCTTTGGTTCCAACTGGCGGTAACAGGTAGGAGAATTCAGCGTGTCAGGCTTCATTCGATGTCCCCGAAACAATCTTCGACGTTCAGCCGGTGAAAGGTTGGCAAGGATGGTCCGCCCGCTAGCACTGTTATATGATTTGTAACGAAAACCGATTTGTTCATCCTGTCGAAGGCTATAAACGCCGGTTGCCTTGGCGCTTACGATCACATCGAGTTTATCGCGTACGAGCACGAATACAGACTCACCGGTTTCCTCGGACAACGCCTCGATGATGGGTAGTGCCGTGGTGAATAAACCGTTATTCAGTAAAACACGGTGTCCGAGCTGAAACAATTTGATGGTGGCGCCATATTGCTTATTAATCTCATTTTGCTTTACGTAACCAAGTGATTTCAAGGTCAGCAGCATTCGGTGAACGGTCGGTTTGGGAAACTCCATACGACGCGTCAGTTCAATAAGATCGAACTCCTTTTTCGTAACCAACTCCTCAATAAGTCGAATTGCCTTAACGATGGAATTGATCGTAAAATATTCTTTATCAGCCATGCGGTCAGTCTGTATCAAACTGACTGTTTTGTCAATATTCATGTCTTAAGCTGAAATTCGTTGAAAAAATAGCTTGACAAATTGTTGTAGGATTTTATATACCATATAAATATACGCTATACCGCATTACGGTATTGCTGTTTAATTTAGAACCAAAATATTGTATCAATTGCCGAGATTTGATCGGAGCCATTGACCAGGGGTTATAAAATCATAACCAGTATCTATCCCGGAGCAAATCATGAAAAAAATTACCGGTGGACAGGCAGTGATCCAAGCACTTGAATTTCTAAAAGTGGATACCATTTTTGGTATGCCGGGTGTTCATAACCTTGCCGTCTATTCCGCCCTTCCGGACAGCTCGATTAATCATGTTAGCGTGCGGCATGAGCAGGGCGCAGGGTTCATGGCCGATGGATATGCCCGTACAACCGGCAGGGTTGGAGTTGCTCTGGTGATTTCCGGTCCCGGTTTGACTAACATTCTCACGCCAATGGGGGAAGCCTATCACGAAGCTGTCCCCATGCTGGTTATTTCCACCAACAATCCGATACGCTATCTGGGCGGCCGCACCGGCATGCTTCACGAGCTTTCCCAAAGCAATACCATGGTAAGGTCCGTGGCCAAGGAGAGTCGGCGGGTGCCTTATCCCGAAGCCATCGTACCCTATCTTATTGAAGCTCACCATCTGGCGCTGGAGGGACGTCCCGGCCCGGTGCATGTCGAGATCCCCCTAGATCTGCTGGATACTGAACTCGCCGTGCCTGAAAATGATGCCATGCGTCAAATCACGGCCATGCTGAAACCGTCGCACCCCGTCAAGGCTGCACAGGGCGTTGAACAGGCTGCTGAAATTTTGAAAATTGCCCGGCATCCGTTGATAATTGTGGGTGGTGGTGCCTGGCAGGCCGGAGATAACCTGACGCAGCTCGCCGACATGTTGGCTGCCCCCATATTGCTGACCCCGGCCGCCAAGGGAACCATTGATGACGATCATCCTCTCTGTTTGGGTGTACGTCACCATTTTTCCGACATCCGTGCTTACGTAGAAAATGCGGATGCGGTGCTGGCATTCGGAACCGAAATGTCGGAAGATTTGTACGGCAACCCCTTTTCTACCAAAGGGCTGGTAATACAGGTCGACCGGGATGCGTCCGTCTTTGAGAGAAACATAAAAGGAGATATTTGCCTGATGGCGGATGCCGATACTGTCGCTGCTTTGTTTAAAGAGCGCATAGCAGCTATATCGGATCGACTGAAGTTTGCCCATCAAAAGGTGAGTGACATCAAAGACAAAGCCTCCCGGGAACTTCCACATATATTTAAATACAGGGATCTTAACCATATTTTAAACATCCTGAAAGAAATGCGGGAATCATTACCAAAGGACGCCATTCTCGTTACCGATTCCACCAGGCCGGGTTACGTAGCCTTCAGTGAATTCCCGTCGCACACGCCGCGAAGTTTTTTATTCCCATGCGGATACGGCACACTTGGTACGGCACTACCGTTTGCAATCGGCGCTAAATTAGCTCACCCGGAACAGACTGTATGCGTGCTGGCAGGCGATGGAGGCTTTCAATTCACAATGGCGGAGCTCGGGACGGCGTGTCAGGAAAAGCTGAATATCCCCATTATCGTATTTAACGATCACGGATTTGGAGAGATACGGTTATGCGAGGAAGCACGTCATCCCGGTCTCCGGATTGGTGTGGATCTGAAAAATCCGGAATTTGAGTCCCTGGCGGCAGCCTATGGCATGCCTTTCCATCGAATTTCAAAAAGCAATGACCTTCGGGATGCATTAAGCGCTTCTCTTGCTTTTCATGGTCCTTCCCTGATCGAAATCGATACAGCCGAATTGATTTGATCGGACAAACCAGAGGAGATCTACACGAATGAATAAACAGAAGATTTTATATGCCGACAGCTCCTTTAAGGATCTTGGAGATTTTGAGACCGCCCTTGACGTCGTTGGCGGAATCGTGGTCCATGGCGGCTGTAAAACCGTGGATGACGTCATTGCTTCAGGAGCGGAAGCCGTATGCATTGTGACGGAATTGATCCCTCTTGGAGAAGCGGTATTCAAGACATGCCCCGCATTGAAACTGGTGTATACGAATAATGTGGGTACGGATTTGATCGACATCCCGGCTGCCACTGACCATGGCATCCGTGTTTGCAATAATCCGGACTACAATTTCCGGGAGGTGGCCGAACACACCGTTGCACTCCTTCTCAGCCTGATTCGAAAGATACCGGATGCCCATGCTTATGTCCGTTCCGGCGGCTATGATTACAATCACCTGTCACCTTTGAAGCGGTTCGAGGGGAGTACGGTGGGGCTTTTAGGCTTCGGCCGGATTGCACGCTCTGTTGCAAAAAAACTCGGCGGATTTGATGTACAGGTGCTGTTTTACGATCCCTATGTCAAGGAAACCCGTATTGGCCAGGCCGAAAAGACGTCTTTTAAAACCCTGCTTCAAACATGCGATTACCTGTGTGTTCACGCGCCGCTGACAAAACAGACCCATCATCTGCTCAATGCCGAGACCCTGGGCTGGATGAAACCCGGTGCCGCCGTGGTCAATGCAGCCCGTGGTGAGCTCATTGATACGCCGGCCCTGGTAGATGCCCTGAAGTCGGGCCAGTTAAGTATGGCCGCCCTGGACGTAGTGGAAGACTGTGCATCCCTTGGGCCGGATCATGAATTATATAATATGGATAATGTCATCTTGACCCCTCATTCGGCCTGGCTGTCCGAAGACGCGTTCGAGCAGTGCAAAAAGGATCTCACAAACGAAATTGTTCGATTTTTTAAAAATCAACCCCTGAAGGCGTTCCTCAATCCCGAAGTGCTGAATCGGGCATCAAATTAAGGGTGCAATAAAGTAGTGGCATTTCTGAACTTGCAGAAAATCGGTAACCAGCATCAGATGCACGTTAACACAAACTTTCAAAATCGGTAAAGCACTGAATGGTCAGGAAAGGAAAAGAGATATGAGTTTATCGATCGGTAATCGACTGGAATGGGTCAAACAGTCAGAGATCCGGAATATGTCCATTGAGTGTGAAAAATACGGTGGACTCAATCTTTCCCAGGGTGTATGCGACCTGGAAGTGCCGCCTGTTGTAGCAAAAGCGGCCAAACAGGCCATCGACGACGGCATCAATTCTTATACCCGCTATGACGGGCTGATTGAATTAAGACAAGCCATTGCAGAACGGCAGAAGATCTTCACCGGGATGGAGGTCGACCCGGAAAAGGAGATCGTGGTTTCAGCCGGCGCTACCGGGGCGCTTTTTTCGGCTTTTTTTGCGCTCTTGAGTGCAGGCGACGAGGTGATCGTTTTTGAACCTACGGCTATCATACCATCAACCTGGTATCGACTCTGGCCGTCCCAAAGTATGTCCGCATGACCCCTCCGGACTGGACGTTTACACGCGCTTCCCTTGATAAGGCACTGACAGAAAAAACAAAAGCGATTTTGATCAATACGTCGGGCAATCCTTCCGGCAAGGTGTTTTCGTTGGAGGAACTCAAGATTATTTCCGATTTTGCCTGCAAAAACGATCTTTTCATATTTACCGACGAAATTTATGAATACTTTGTTTATGACGATCGAAAACACATCCCGCCGGCCAGCCTGCCCGGTATGCGCAAGCGCACAATCATGGTGTCGGGTCTTTCCAAAACCTACAGTATCACGGGGTGGCGGATCGGGTGCTGCATCTGCGACGCCAAGTGGTCCACTGCCATCGGATACTTCAGCGATATGCTGTACGCCTGTGCGCCTGCGCCGCTGCAGATGGGGGTGGCGGCAGGGCTCATGCAACTTCCGCCAGAGTTTTATGATAATATTTCAAGCGACTATCAGAAAAAACGAGATCGAATCTGCAATGCCCTGTACACGGCCGGCCTGACGCCGTATGTTCCCCAGGGCGCATACTATGTTCTTTGCGATATTTCCGGGATCCCTGGTGGCTCCGGCAAGGAAAAGGCCATGCATTTATTGAAGACCGCCGGGGTGGCCAGTGTGCCCGGCGAAGCTTTTTATCACGATGCCGCAGGAGAGAATTTGGCCCGTTTCTGCTTTGCCAAAGAAGATGCGATTTTAGATGACGCCTGTGGCCGCATCGAATCGTTCGGCAAAACAGGCCGGTAAAGGTCGATAAACAGTTTCCGCTGTCGTTTCCGGCCAACTGAAACGTCATTTTCTGTTTTGTCCATGACGCTCCAACCCTGACCTCCGACCAGATTCAACCGGCCTTTTACAACCCCATCGGAACCTTCCGAATCAATGTTCTGGCTCCGGGCAAACAGGGCATCCTGTTTTTCTGCCGACATACCCTTTTTTTCACCATTGGGACGATTCCCCTGCCCAAATAGTACCATACGACATCAAATATATTGGACGGGAACAGTTCGCGGGCAAGCCCTACTCTACAAAATCTATCGAAAAATTTTGCTTTTTTTACAGGGAGATGTGTTTTTTTCTTGACCGGACATTTAACCGGTGGCATCATCATCTCCTCTCAATCCAACTCCTTATGTGAGAACCGGCAATGATACACATCCTTAAATCTTTTCTTGCCCCGCTGCTGGCTGCAACAATTCTCACCATGGGCGGCGGTCTTTTGAGCAGTCTGCTCAGCATCAATATGAGCCTTTCAGGCTATTCCGAACAAATCATCGGACTGGTTATGTCCTGCAATTATCTGGGTATCGTGCTGGGTATTTTTCTTTGCGAACCCATCGTGCGGCAGGTCGGATATATCCGTTCATTCGCAGTGTTTGCCGCCGTGTCAACGGCCATCGCGCTCATGTACGGCATATATATGTCGGCATGGTTTTGGGCACTTTTGCGTATTGGCGGCGGCATGTGTGTCACCGGTCTGTTTATGGTGATTGAAAGCTGGCTAAACGAAAAAGTTGAACCGACGATGCGCGGGAGACTGTTGTCCATATATATGATTCTGGTTTATTTCGGGAACGGAAGCGGTCAGCTTCTTCTGAATGTCGGCAATGTGCAGGGTAAGAACATATTCATGATTGCCGGTATCTTGTTTGCCATCTGCCTTATTCCCATTTCCATAACCCGGGCCGTCAAACCGCAGCCGCTGGAAGTGCCCCGATACAGTCTGGTCAAACTTTTTCAACTGTCGCCTTTCAGTATGGTGGGCAGCTTAACCGCCGGTCTGATCAGCGGTTCATTTTACGCTATGGGACCTATGGTTGCCTTAAAAATGGGTCTTCCAATTGCTCAGGTGTCATGGTTTATGAGCCTTACCGTATGGTCCGGGCTATTATTTCAGTGGCCCGTGGGATTGTTGTCCGACCGCTTCGATCGTCTCACCGTTTTATCGATATTGGGATTTGCCGTACTGCTCGTCAGTGTTTCTATATCAGTGCTGGGCGCATTGAGCTTGAGTCTGTTACTGCTCCTGACAGCCTGCTTTGGAGTGGTTTTCACTATTTATCCGGTCGCCATGGCACGGGCCCAGGACAACATCGACAAAAAAAATATCGTTCCTGTCAGCGGTGCTTTGATTCTATTTTTCGGAGTGGGTGCCTGCATCGGCCCTGTGCTGTCATCCTTTATAATTGCACGGATCGGTCCATGGGGCCTGTATCTCTTCACTGCCATCTGCGGAGGGATTTTGGGCGGGACCGCATGGATCTACCGAAATAAATTCCAGATTAACGTTGAAGACCAGGTCCCTTTTATTCCGATGCCGAAGACCTCTTCTGTGGTCAGTACCCTTGATCCCCGAGGTGACCCGGGCGGTCACATCGAAGCAGAAGATGACGGTGCGTAAATATTGAGGGCTGGTGTAAAAATAATTTTACATTTCAAGTGCCGATGCATAGAGCCCGGCTGCGCTGCGAAATCTCGAAATATTTTACTGCAACAAGAGGCGTCATTCTTATTTGGATAATATCGGCCCAAAAGGATTTGAAGAATTGTGGCAAATAGGAAAAACAGCTTAAAAAAAGTGTCCATTTTTACTTGACCACATCAGGTAATGATGGGGACTACGGACAACACCAACGGCATTGTATGGGGTACGTTCGAATTACAATTGGTGGCGCTATAAAATTGTGTTTTACTTTATCTGTCAGATTTGTTATATAAATTAATTTTGTGGTTAAAATAAGCGCCCGGTGAATGACTTCCATGCAATTTACCGGACCATTTTACCATTTTCAATAAACAGGGAGAAACCAAAATGACAGGAATTGCCTACGCACAAGGTGCAGCGTCATCGGGTGCGACCGGCGGTATCGCTTCTTTTGTGCCCCTTATTCTCATCTTTGTTGTTTTCTACTTTCTGCTCATCCGGCCCCAGCGGAAAAAGGCGAAAGAGCATCATGCCTATCTCAATAACCTCACGAATGGGGAAAAAGTCATCACCGGAGGAGGAATTCATGGTCGTATCACCGGTCTGAATGACACCACCATCACTCTTGAAATTGCTGACAACGTACGTATCAAAGTTACGCGCAGCTCCATCAGTGGATCGGCAACGGTAATAAAAAAACAAATTATTGCCCCTGCCGGAGGCGGCTGAGGTTTCGGCGGCTGCTGATACCTTCATCGTGAATGAAGATTATTCAGGCTGTATCCCTCAAGGGGGATACGGCTTTTTTTACTTCCAAGGCAACCCCAATTTGCCAGCTGTTTACACACCCGTTAACGAGGCGTTAACGCGGTCTCAAACCTTGCGTTCCGTTTGCACATAACTGCTATCTATTTGCATTCAATTAGAAATTAGAGAATTTTGATATCATTGAATTATTGCGACACAATGTATCAACTACTTTGTTATAGCAGGAAAAATATGCGACCAGGTGCTGGGACACCTGCGATAGGAAAGATTACTTTCGATCTACTCTCATGATCTCCCGTAAGAATATTGTTGTGTGAATGTTATCTTTTTACAAATAGATGATATCCGATCCTTCCGATTAAAATAAATCATTAAAAATTGGATAGTTGAATCTTTTAAAAAAAATAGAGCGTTTTCTCCTTGATAATGAACCACAACTATTATATCAAAAATTAATAAAAGATGACATAACAAGAGGAAAGAGGGCTTTATGAAGCGAAAAATAAATCATCCGGCTAAAGGATCTCGGATTACTGTTGAACCCATACGGAATGTCGAAGATATCAAATCAATATCCAAGCTCCTGTCGGATCACCCAAGAGATTACCTTCTTTTTATCCTGGGCATAAACAATGGGCTCCGTGTCGGTGATTTGTTAAAATTAAAGGTTCTCGATTTAAAAAATGCGAAGATTGGCGATACACTGAGTATCCGTGAGGGAAAAACCGGAAAAGACAATATCCTTGTGATCAATAAAATCGTACACAAGGCGCTTAAGAACTATTTTATTAAAATTGAGCCCAATGATGGGGCCTTTCTTTTTGTAAGCCGCAAGGGCGATAAGCCCATTACAACGGCAAGTGTGAACCATCTAATCAAAAAATGGACTAAGGCTATCAACCTGAAAGGGAATTACGGGGCACACTCATTGCGGAAAACCTGGGGGTATCACCAGCGGGTCAACTACGGTGTCGGTTTTGAAATTATCTGCAAGCGGTTTAATCATTCGAATCCTGCTGTAACCATGCGATATTTGGGTATTGGGGACCGAGAGGTTCACGATGTTCTGATGAATGAAATTGGTTGAGCGAACTAACTGATTAATTTTATGGCAATTCTTGCCCATGGTTTACCTTGACAAATTCCTCCAACTGGTTTTTAACAAAACATTGAATAAATGGGATAAAGCCCATTTATATGGCATATGTGTGTCAAAATGTGCTATGATCGATAGCTCGATGAGGCAGCCATGCTGTAATTTTCCCTTTTGCCATCAAGACAAATGGCAAACCGCATGAAAATGCGGGGCGTAAAGCCACTGGCCTGACTCCGGTATTGTCTGGACATGGCGACAGGGTTACCAAACGATGAATTTATCTCTATTTTGTTCAAAAGTAATCACTTGCACCAACGCCCAAAAACCCCCCACCCGTTTCTTACCTATAATAGGAGAACTTTCAGAGCCATTTTTTGTGCGATTTACCGGGTCGATAGGGTCATTTTTACAAGGGA
>CAZFXX010000117.1:0-9196 GCA_964522985.1 uncultured Desulfobacteraceae bacterium | reverse complement strand
CAAAGGACCAGGTTTTTCAGGACAAAATAAAACGTCTTGGTTTCGATTGCATCAAAATACATCCCAACGGTTAATGCTTTAGGACCCATGGGTGTAGAAGATCAAAAAGCCCAGGTCAGGGTCATGGAACCGATGACCTGACCCTCATCCTGATTGTCGAATTCTTTGGTTCTGAAAAGCGTTCGGTAGGTCAGCTTGACGGTTTTAAAGCTCAGGGCACATCCCAGTGAGACGTCCGCCACCAAGGGTTTTTTATCAACACGGTGGCTGTCTTCCCAGGTATTTCCATCCAGAAAAATGTTTCTGGCAACCCCTTCCAGGCTGGTCCCGACAAAGAGATGTATTCCAAAACGGCCCGTAGGGGACCGCTTTCCGGCGGGCAGTGGGGCGCTCACGCCTGCACCGGAACGAATGACGTCCGAACCAAAATCATCAGGTATTCTATAGCCGAAACGAATCTCACCGCCTGCGCTTGCCCCGGTCCGGACGTTGCCCAGCGTCACACCTGTGTTGGTGACCAGATCGGTTCCTATGAGATTTCGGGTCTCCCATTCCCAAATTCGCCATTTTCGCTGCCAGGAAAGGCGGATCGCCGGCTCGTCCTTGAGTTGATGGTCCCAGCCTTGTGCCTGGTCAAAGGATCTCAGGCGGTGCACACCATTTTGGGCCTGTTCTCCCAGAGCGGAAGGGCCGATTATTCCAAAAACGATTTCCATGGTATCCAGACGAGATGCAGTCTTGCTGTGAAGGGCCAGACCGCCGTATAGAAAACCGGCATAGGGACGGTCGTCTTTCAGCAACTGGTCAGTAGTGATATCCGAGGGCGTGTAAATGTGCTGGCCGAAAATAAGACCCACATTGTGAATGCTGTCAGGTTCGTTGGCAAAAGGAATTCGATGAATGATCGGAAGTGTCCACCGGGGGAGGCGCACATCGTCTTTGTACCGCGCCAGGTCTTTGGAAAGCCAGGTGAGCTGTACCGCATTGGTATAGTACTTGTCTGTATTTCCAAAGAGGTCGTTTTCAAAAAAAACTTGAAGGGTTTGATATTCTCCGGGCATTTTTGTCGCTGCCAGACTAGGACAGGAGATGAGCGAAAGCAGGGCAAGACGGAAGAGCCAGAAGAAAGAACCAGCAATTGAAAAACAGGCTAAGATGTTTTTGAGCGATATCATAAGTGCCATAGGGGACATTGTTAACAAAGCATATGAACCGGAATACAAGTGACATCACTGCCGGCTGCCCGAGATAGCGATAACAATGGCCCTGCCCGATTCGAGGTGCCGGACGACGGCCTTTTTTATAATGCCTGCCGCCGTTACGTCACTTAGAGCTTTTGGCGCCCAAGGGAATTTGAACAGCCCGATACACTAAAGATGGATAACAGATTCAGATAAAATTGCAAGGTACTTTTATGTCAAAGGACGCGAACGTGGGAATTGAGGAGGGGGCAGGCAAATGACGTGTGATGAATGCGGAATATAAGGTAAACGCTTGGAATGATAAGTGATCGATAAAGTAAAAAAATACAACCAGGTCGTATGGTGTCGGTAATCGGTTCTTTGCCGGTTTTAAAACAGTGGAAATAATGGTTGGGCATTAAAGATTAACCATAGCAAAGCCTGACTGTTTTTCCGAGAGTCTCCGGCAGGTCTGCGCAGTGGCCAGGGCCCTATCCACGGATGTTGGGATCTAAAAAGACGCGGGTATAAGTACTCATGACCCAACCGTACTGGCCGCTGTAGAGCCGGACATACCACCATCCGGTCTCAGACCCGACAATTTCCAGGACATTGTTCAACTGCACTTCGCCGATCACAGAATGATGTTTCCCCGGCCCGGAGCGAACATGGAGCCGCGGTGCCGTCACCACCAGGCTGTGGGCCGTGGCCGGGTTCGGCACAGGTGGGGGCATGTAAGCAGGTGCGGCGGCGGGCGGGTAGGCATTGGCCCGTTCAACCGCCGTTCCCACCAGCAATCCAAATCCGATGGCACTCAGGATGCCGACGATCACGGCGCCATTATTGTGGTAATGATGGCTGCGATACGGGCGGTGGGGATGCCGGGGCCGGGCATAGGCCGTTGAAGTACCGGCCACAAAAAATACAATGGTCAAAAGCAATATTATTTTTCGCATTTTTTCGCTCTCCTTTAAAATGCCTGAGCCGATAAGGACTTGGAATACCCGAAGTTCAGGGTGTTTTGCCTGTTTTAAAGGCATTCTCAATCCAATGAGAATTTTTTCTGATGATTTACGTCCTTCACACTCTCTTTTGGACAGTTTAATGGATGTATATTATGTGAGTCGCCGGCCGGGCCGAGAAGGTTACATCTTTTGATATTTTTTTCACATTTTTATCTTGACCCCATTAATATCTAAAAAGGCCAACAGCGAATCGAAAACAGATACCTGCTGTTCGATTTTACCATTTCCTTGCCCTATCAATGGCCGTTATGGTGGCAATGCCCTGAAAGGGGCGGTAAATACAGGCCCGTCAGCCCAGTGCCACATCGAGAATCATCATCACCGTAAAACCAACCATGGTTGTCATGGTTACCGTATCAATATTGGCTTCTTTTCGCTGAGATTCAGATTAAATTGCAAAGTGTTTTTGCGTGAAAATAATGGGAAGGATGCAAAATGGAAACAGGAAAGGAGGTTGACCGGGAATTTTCCTGACATAATTTTTTTGACAGTTGTATTCACCTTTTTTATATAAAATTATTATAGTGGCAAGATAAATTATTTGCGATCAGATAGCCAAAGCCTTTTTGGGGTTTGCAGTAAAATAAATTTTTGGTAAATTTTTTATCACTTTTATAGTATAAGCATAAACAGGATGAATGTTGGGCCAAAACACCATTTTTGCACCGACAATAGACAGGGCTTGCGCAAATAGTTGCTTTTAACAAAGATATGAGGCTAAAAAGGAGGAATATTTATGAAATGGGTTCAGTTTTTTACACCGGTCAAAGCACTGGATTTTCAAGCGGCAGAAGCATATATTTCTAAGCATTCTGGAGATAAGATAACGATTTTGGATGTTAGGCAACCTTCAGAATACAGCGAAGGCCATATCCCGGGCGCCACTTTGATTCCTTTGGCCCAGCTTTCTGACAGGCTTGATGAGATTGATCCTGAAAAACCGACCCTGGTTTATTGAGCCATTGGTGGTCGCAGCCGTGTTGCTGCGCAGATGCTTGCAGGAAAGGGGTTTAAAGAAGTATTCAATGTTACGGGCGGCATAAAGGCCTGGCGTGCCAAAACAGCTATCGGCCCACAGGATCTCGGGATTGATCTTTTCAGCGGTAAAGAGAAACCCGTGGATATATTAAAAGTGGCATATTCACTTGAGCAGGGATTGCAGGGGTTTTATATTGCCATGGCAAAAGAAGCGAAAAATAAAAAGATAAACGATCTTTTTCTAAAATTATCTAAAATTGAAGTGAAACATCAGATGTTTATCTATACCGCATACACTGAGATCAGCGATGAGGAATTGAGCAGAGGTGAGTTTGAAAAAAAAGTTGAGTTAAAGGCATTGGAGGGTGGTCTGTCTACCCGGGAATATCTTGATCTTTTTAGCCCGGACCTGAATTCTGAAGTAGAGGTGATTTCTCTTGCCATGTCAATAGAAGCACAGGCTCTGGATCTTTATCAGAGAATCTCTTCCAGAATGGACAATTTACAATCAAAAGATATTATCAATAAGATTGCCAGTGAAGAAAAGGCACACTTGACCAGCCTGGGGAAACTGATGGACAGTCTTTAAAAGGAGCGGATAAAATGAGAAAACACCTTGTACTCATTGGCGGGGGTCATGCCCATATGATGACCCTTGAAAATATCGATAAATTTGTTGAAAAAGGGTTTAACGTAACCGTGATAGGGCCTTCTTTTTACCATTATTATTCCGGTATGGGGCCTGGAATGCTGGGCGGTACGTACAACCCTGATGATATTCGGTTTGCTACAAGAAATGTGGTTGAAAAACAAGGTGGCAGCTTTGTAAAGGATACGGTGATCCGCATCGATCCGGATATTAAAGAGATTTATACAAAGACCGGGCAGAAATTTTCCTATGACGTGTTATCTTTTAACGCCGGCAGTTATGTTCCCATGCCGGCAGTATTGGAGGGTGGCCGCCACACTTATTCTGTAAAACCCATTGAGAAGTTGATGGCGGCGGCAGATAAGCTGAAAACTTTATTTAAGCAGCAAAGAATTATCATCAGTATTGTGGGGGGCGGGCCTTCATCTGCTGAAGTGGCTGGAAACGCGTGGCAGCTGGCAAAAAAAGTGAATAAACATATGCCTGATATTCAAATTTTTGCGGGCAAAAAATTTATGGCAAGATTTCCTGAAAGTATCAGATCACGGGTCTTCTTATCCCTTCAAAACAGGGGCATTAAAATCCTTGAAACAGGGTATGTGAGAGAAATTAAATCTGATCAAATATGCCTTGAATCGGGTGAAACATTTTCAACGGATTTTATTTTCATGGCACTGGGCGTCAAACCATCCCCCATCTTTGAGAACTCAGGGTTACCTGTCGGTCCAGATAAAGGACTACTGGTGAATAAATATCTACAGTCTGTCAAATATTCTGAAATATTCGGCGGTGGTGACTGTATTTATTTTAAGGATCAGCCTTTGGATAAAGTCGGGGTGTATGCGGTTCGTGAAAATCCTGTTTTGCTTCACAACCTGATGGCAACCCTTGAGGGGCGTGACCTTGAAATGTTTGATCCCGGCCCTGAATATCTTTTAATTTTTAATATTGGCGGCGGGTGCGGTGTATTTAAGAAAAAATGGCTTGTGTTTGGAGGGAAAATTGCATTTATCATTAAAGATTATATTGATCGTAAATTTATGAAGAAATTTCAAGCCATCGAGAAAAATTTATAATTTTTTTTTGGGAAGGCAGGAACACAAAAAATGCCTTCTCTGGAGGACCACTACATGACAGCACCGAATCCCTGGTATTCAACCGTATGGTCAATGGTGTAAAAGTAGTCATATATAGCTTTCCCTCAATCACCTGCACGAACTTATATATACCCTTTTTGCCCCAGAAAGAGCAGGACTTCCTGGGCAGCCTCATCAGGGGTGATATCGGTGGTATCGATGGACAATTCGGGTGATTCGGGAATTTCATAGGGGTCATCCACACCGGTGTAGCCTTTGATCAGGCCGGCCCGTGCTTTGGCATACATGCCTTTGCGGTCTCTTTTTTCGCATTCTGCAATGGGTGTGGCGACATGGATCTCGATGAAGCCGCCGTAGGCCTCGATGGATTTTCGGATTTCCCGACGGGTATTTTCATAGGGGGCAATGGGCGCACAGATGGCAATGCCTCTGTTTTTTGTGATTTCGCTGGCCACAAATCCGATCCGCCTGACATTGATATCCCGGTGCTCCTTGGAAAAGGTCAGTTCGCTGGAAAGATTCTGGCGGACAATATCGCCGTCCAGCAGGGTAACAGGGCGTTCACCGATTTCCAGCACCCTGGCATAAAGCACTTTGGCGATGGTTGACTTTCCGGCACCGGAAAGGCCGGTTAAAAAAATAGTAAAGCCCTGTTTTCCGGGCGGAGGATAGGATTTTTGAAGTTCTTCGGCGATTTTGGGAAATGTTGCCCAGTCCGGAATATTCCTTCCTGTTTTGACGCGATCCCGGATATCCGTTCCGGTAAACGAAATGGTGCGGACATCTTTGGGTACAATATCGATGGGTTTGTACAGATCTTCAAAGGGCAGGTAGACCATCTCTTGAAACGAGATGATTTCAACGCCTGTTTCTGCGCTGAACGCTTTAGTTTTTTCCCGTGTTTCACCATTGGAATAAAATGGTTTGTCACTGTTCATGCGGCCCGGGTCGGCATGGTTGTGCCCGATGACAAAATGGGTACAGCCGAAATTTTTACCGATGATGACATCCAGGAGTGCACCGCGACTTCCGGCCAGACGCATAAAAAGAGGCAGCATGGTGATCATACAGGTTTCCGGCGGATAATAGTGGACTGCCTCGGTCAGACATCTCATGCGGGTGTAGTAATCAAAATCACCGGGTTTGGTCATGCCGGTAATCGGCAGTAAAAGCAGGTTGGCTCTGGCCTGGCGCATGGCTTCAAGGGTCAGTTCAAACTGGGCTCGATGAATGATGTTGCGTGTCTGGAAGCCGACGATGCGCTTCCAGCCGAGTTTTTTATAAAGCTGCCGTACTTCGGCCGGCGTCATGCGAAGCTGCTTGAAATCAAAATGAAGCACCTGGCTGATGACCTCTAATTTTCCGCCGATATAGTATTCTTTGATGGTATTGAAAACATAACTGACCCCGGGATGGGACAAATCAGTGGTTCCGTAAACCCGGAGGGACTCTTTATCTTTGTCCACGGGCCAGATGTCGGCGATGTGAAGAATTGCCAGCAGAAAGCCTTCAGGGTCGCGCAGGGCCACGGACTGGCCTGCTTCCAAGGCCACGGCCTTTGTTCTCGAGATATCCAGACAGATCGGAACGGGCCAGAGCGTGCCGTCCTGCAGTTGCATTCTGTCAAGTACTGACTCGTAGTCGGAACGTACCATGAAGCCGTCCAGCGGTGAAAAAACACCGGTGGCCAGCAGTTCGAGATCGCAGAGCTGATGATCATTCAAGCTGATATCAGTCAGGTTCAGGGCAATTTCTTTGAGCAGGTCTGCCCGGTCCTTGTCCGTAATAAGATTAACCAGTTTGCTATTGGCCGGCAATGTTGTATTTTTTTCAGACATAATTTTTTACCTTGTTAATGTTCTTCAAGAATGATCAAAATCTGAATAGCCTGATTAAGAGAAAAGAACAAGAAAAATACGACGGCTTAGAGCATATTGCCCTCGCTCCTGCTTGACAATTCGGCCTGATAATTGTAATCAGAGTGCCAACCTGGCAGTCCATTTTATGGAAAACCGTTTACAGGAACCGGGAGTGAGTCAAACATGCATTATGAGGGAAATATGATCCGGCCGCCCAGTGAGGCAAACAGTATTTTGCTGCAGGCAACCGTTGGCTGCTCCCACAATAAGTGTACCTTCTGCGGGGCCTACAAGGGTGAACGATTTAAGATAAAGCCGGATAAGATTATCATGGCGGACCTGGATTTTGCCGCAGCGCACTGCCGGGGCCAGAAGCGATTGTTTATCTGCGATGGGGATGCCATGATTATTCCCCAGCAGCGGCTGGTCACAATATTGGCGGCTATTCGGGAAAAGCTTCCCTGGGTGACCCGGGTAGGCGTTTACGCCAATACCAAAAGCCTGCAGTTGAAAAGTGCTGAAGACCTCAATCAACTGGCGAGATTAGGCCTCGGCATTGCCTATATGGGCCTTGAAACAGGGGATGATACGACCCTTGCGGCTATCTGTAAGGGCGCCGGTGCAGATAAAATGGTAAAGATGGGCACAAAAGCAAGACAGGCGGGAATACGCATGAGTATTACGGTGCTGCTGGGGATTGCCGGCCGGGAAAGATCCCTTATCCATGCCCGAAAGACCGGTGAGGTACTTTCCGCCATCGATCCCGAATACGTGGGGGCGCTGAGTCTGATGCTGATCCCCGGAACCCCGCTTTTTGCCGACTATGAGTCGGGTGTATTTGAGTTGATTAAGCCCGATGAAATGCTTTTGGAACTGGGGACCATGATCGCCCATACATGTTTGACAAGCGGTCTTTTCCATGCGAATCACGCATCCAACTATCTGCCGATCAGGGCTAGGCTGCCGGAAGATAAAGAGGCTACGTTGAAATTGATTGACGCAGCCCTGGCCGGTAAAGTAAAACTCAGGTCGGAGTGGATGCGGGGGCTGTAAAACAAAGTTTTTAGTGAAAAACCGGAAAGGGAAAAAATGTTTGCCGACAAAAATGACAAGACTGAATTGAACAAACTTTTGGAAGACTGGACTGACGGTGCACCGGAGATAAAAAAGGCGTTTATCGGCTTCAAGGACCATCTGGCAACTCTGGAAAATACGGTCCTGAGTTTTGTGGGCCGACCGGGTGTGACCTACTCTTTGCGGGTCACGGTGAAAGACCCGGCCATCAAGGACAAGCCCATGTTTGTGATGGCGGACATCATTGACGATGACCCGGCAGACCGCTGGCTCAGCGTCTGTTTTTTCAATGAAATGATCCAGGATCCGGACGAGCTGGGGGATTTTGTGCCCGGCGGTCTTCTGGGGGCCGATGCCCATTGCTTTGATTATGACCAGGCCGACGATGATTTCGCAAAATACATTATTGCCCGCATTGATGAAGCCCATGGGGCTATGTTGGGCGTATAATATCTATTATTTTTAGTGAAGTATATTCGCCCACATCCGCGAGAGCATCCAGTGGTAGAAAAAAGTTGGCATTGTTTGAATACAGGCAGGTCACCGAAGCCGGGAACTCATCGTCGGCCAGATAAAAGATGTAGTACAGGGCGATTTTCGGCAGGGGATGGACGATAAAACCAAAATCGCCGCCCATCGTTTTCGGCGACTTGTCACCGTTAAGCTGCCGGCAGATCTGGTTCATAAAGGCCTTAATTTGAGAGGCATGGGGAACCAGAATCTGCTGGGCATGAGTTGCAAACGCCCCGGTATACGGCATGCTGCCCGGAAATTCTCTGAACGCCTTGAACGATTCCGGAACAAGGAGGGCAGGGGCGGCATGAAGGGCATACAGTGAAATCAGGATGCCCTTTACACCGGTCTGCCTTTTTTTGTTGAGAAAGATACCGTCAGACCCAACTTAGCCGGTCTCCCCGAAAGCTGTAAACACAAAGCTGTTTTTACTTTTGTCCGCCGGCGGGTTTTCGGCTAAATCCTTTGGTATCGGGTTGAAAAGGCGGGCCAAGTTGTTTTTTACGATTTGGGCATAGTTGTCCGCCACTGCAACAGATCCTCATTTTAAGGTTTACAATATCCCAACCGGAAGCAAAATAAAATTAAAAGCTAAAAAAGTGTTGCTTTTCAATTTTGAAGGGCATATAAGCCTTTTGCTTTTTGATTATAATAAAACAAAAGGAGTTTGGAATGACTGTAAAAATAAATAATTACACAGATTATCGATATTTTGAAAACGGGCAGATAATGCATCCTGCCATTCGAAAGTGCCCCTATTGCAGACAGCGCTTGCCGGAGTGTGACTGCGGATATGGGTTGATGGCACTGGATCAAAAAC
>CAZFXX010000116.1:0-9266 GCA_964522985.1 uncultured Desulfobacteraceae bacterium | reverse complement strand
TTACGCCGTTAATGAATATCAGTTTGACCTTATCCCTGGGCATTTTAAGCTGGTCCGTCAGTTCTCCGGCGGTTGCGCCCAAGGGGATCGGATACGGATCGGAAATGTCAGGGTCGAATTTTGAAAGGGTGGCAAAAAGTTTTAATTTGATTAGCGCCTTCATGATATCCTTGATGATTTATAAAAATTGGTTTAGGCTTTATCGAAAATCCACAGCGGTGAAATTAAAACGGACCGGTTTTAGCCGTGTATTGATTGCTTCGGTACCGGATTGCGTTGTAACTAAAGTGCATACCCGGCGAGGTTACAAAAATATTTAGAAAAGATGCCGACAGTTGTTTAAAAGATGTCAATGATTTTTAATTGTGTCAAGGGCAACCGCTTTTAAAATCAGTGCTATATGAATATCCTCATCACCATCATTCCCATTTTTGCCGTCATCGCTTTGGGATGGCTGGCCCGTCGCCACGGATTCATGCCCCCTGAATTTTTAGGACATGCCAACCGACTGGTCTATTATTTTGCGATTCCGGCATTGATTTTCAGCGCGGTTTCAAAAGGGTCTCTGCATACTCAGCTCAATGTCACCGTGCTGACCATTACCCTTATCAGCATGGTGGTGGCATTTGCCATTGCCTGGGGAGCGGTACTGCTGTTTTGTGTGCGGGCACCACTCGCCGGGTCATTTATCCAGGGGGCCGTGCATGGGAATCTGGGATATATCGGGCTGGCCGTGGCCTTTTATTTTCTGGGCCATGAAGGACTTGCAAGAGCCGGCATGGTGGCTGGTTTTATGACGATCCTGCAGAATCTGTTTGCGGTGGTTGCCCTGCAGGCCTATTCCGACCAGTCCCTGGGCCGGAAGGGGCTGGTTCGGCTGGGGGCTAAAATACTGGGCAATCCGGTTATTGTGTCAGCCCTGGCCGGCATTATGTTTTCCATGACGGGGGCACCCATGCCCGAGGTGATCGATCGGGTTTTGAAAATATTGGGCGGGATGGCGTTGCCCATGGCCCTTTTGATTATCGGGGCATTGCTGTCCTTTAAACTGGTGCGGCTGAAAATAGTGCCTGTGATCGGCGCCGGGTTGATTAAACTTGTTTTGATACCGCTTTCAGGGTTTATTTTGTTCCGGATGTCCGGGGTTGCTGTGTCGGATTATCTGCCGGCCCTTATCCTGCTGGCTTCCCCTACGGCAACCCTGGTTTATGTGATGGGCAGGGAGATGCAGGGGGACTGTGATTTTGCTGTTGCCGCCATTTCCATGAATACACTGTTGTCGGGATTAACTTTTTTGTTCTGGCTTTATATTGCCGGTTGAATCTGAATCCGGCGGAAACCAGTTGTGTGGAGGACGTGATGAACCGTGATTTTCAGAAAGTTCTGGTTACCGGCGGTGCCGGTTTTATTGGCTCCCACCTCGTGGATGCGTTGGTGGACAGCGGATGTCAGGTGACGGTGCTGGACAACCTGTCCACCGGAAAATCCGCTAATTTAGAACACCTGCAAGGCCGGATCACCTTTTTGCGAGGGGATATCCAGGACCCGGGGGCACTAATCGAGGCAATGGCCGGGTGCGACGTCGTTTTTCACCAGGCAGCCGTCGTGTCGGTGCCCCAGACCGTGGAAGAGCCTGTCGAGTCGGCCATGGTGAATGATATGGGAACCCTTCGGGTTTTAGAAGCAGCCCGTCAGGGCGGGGTAAGGCGGGTGGTGCTGGCCAGTTCGTGTGCGGTTTACGGGGATGACCCCCGGCTGCCCAAGTATGAGGGTATGCGGCCGGGTTGCAAGAGCCCGTATGCGCTGCAGAAACTGACCGGGGAGAATTATGCCCTTCTGTACCATGAACTCTACGGGCTGGAAACCGTTTGTCTGCGCTATTTCAACGTATATGGCCCGCGCCAGGACCCAGGATCCCCCTATTCGGGCGTGATATCTATCTTCATGTCCATGGCGAGCACTGGTCGGGCCCCGATTATTTTTGGTGACGGCAGACAGAGCCGCGATTTTGTGTTTGTCAACGATGTTGTAACGGCCAACTTGCTGGCAGGTGCGGCAAAAGGCGGTGCCGGCCATGTTTTTAATGTGGGTACGGGCGATTTTGTACGCATCAATCGTCTCTGGGAGATGATCGGCAGGATGGCCGGTGTGACCCTGGAGCCCCGGTATGAACCGGCCAGGGTTGGGGATGTATTGGAATCAATGGCAAATATAGATCGGGCGCGGTCAATTCTCGGATTTGATCCGGTGTATGAATTTGGCCGCGGTCTCGGCATTACATTTAAATGGTATCAAAAAGAATTGAACAGGGAGTAAACATATGAAGTTTGAATTTTCCAATGTACTGGTCACCGGGGCGGCCGGGTTTATCGGGTACCACCTGTGTCTGCGCCTGCTCAAGGCCGGATACACGGTGAGCGGAATCGACAATATGAACCCCTATTACGACGTAAAATTAAAAGCGGCCCGGCTTGGACAGTTGACCGCTTATGAAAAATTTACGTTTTATCAGGAAGAGCTGTCCGACCGCACGGCCATGGCAGATATTTTCAGGCATACGGGCTTTGACGTGGTGGTCAATCTGGCGGCCCAGGCAGGGGTACGGTACTCATTGGAAAACCCCCATGCGTATGTGGATTCGAATATCGTCGGATTTGTCAATATCCTTGAAGGCTGCCGTCATAATAAGGTCGGCCATCTGGTGTATGCATCCTCCAGTTCGGTATACGGCGCCAATACGAAGATGCCGTTTTCCGTGCATCATAATGTGGATCATCCGGTATCGCTTTATGCGGCAAGCAAAAAGGCCAACGAGCTCATGGCCCATACTTACAGCCATTTGTACAATCTGCCCTGCACCGGACTGAGGTTTTTTACCGTTTACGGTCCATGGGGACGACCGGACATGGCCCTTTTTCTTTTTACGAAGGCTATTCTGGCGAATCGTCCCATCAAGGTGTTTAACCATGGGCAAATGCAGCGTGATTTTACCTATATTGATGATATCGTGGAAGGGGTGACCCGGATTATGGGCCAAACCCCGGACCCGAACCCGGTCTGGAGCGCCATGGACCCTGATCCGGGGACTTCCTATGGGCCTTTTAAGATTTATAATATCGGCAACAACAATCCCGTGGAGCTGATTGATTTTATCAAAGTCATTGAAAAAGCACTGGGCAAAAATGCCGAAAAAAAGTTTTTGGACATGCAGCCCGGCGATGTGCCGGCAACCTATGCTGATATTGACGACCTGATGCAGGCTGTGGGGTTTGTGCCAGCAACTTCCATAGAGGAGGGCATTGCGCGTTTTATTGAATGGTACCGGGGCTATTATGGCGGGGATTGAATTTTTTGTGCTCCTTGTGCAGGATTCCATTGGTAACCGTCTATAGACTGTCACATATTAAATTTCACTGTGTTATCGGTCGTCGGCGTATTACAATACAGCCTTCTCCCTCTGACCTTGTGCAATTTAATAAGTGACAAGCTATAAGTGCCTGTGCGGTTTTGGCTGAATTCTGAAATTAATTGGTCCCTATTTTTTCTTTTTTTCATGCATGGCCTGCTGCAGTTTTTCTCCCAGGGATCCAAGGGCGTCAGATGAGGTGGAAACAAATTTTTTCCAGTCCCCTTCATTTGCCTCATCTCCCGGGGTCAGCGATATTCTGCGATCGGCGCTGTTTATCTGAGCGATAGTGACCGTAACGATATTACCGGTTTTGAGTTTTTCAAGCCGGTTGGCATGGGCAGAGCGCTTGATGGCAGAAGCCGGCAAAAGCCCGGCAATGCCCGGTTCCAGAGTGATAAAATATCCAAAGCTTTCTTTTTTGTCCACCGTGCCGGTGATCGACTGCCCCATCTGATACTTTCCTTCGACTTGCAGCCAGGGGTCCCCCTCCACATCCCTCATGCTCAGGGAGATCCGGCGCCGCTGGGGGTCCACCTCCTTGATCAATACGGAAACGGTCTCGCCGGTATTGACGATTTCTTCGGGTTTCAGGATTCTTTTTTTATAGGTGATCTCGCTGATATGGACAAGGCCTTCGATGCCAGGGGCGATTTCGACAAAGACGCCGAAATCTTTGCACCGGGTCACTATACCGGATATTTTTTCACCTACCTTAAATTTGTCCGCGACCTGATCCCACGGATCGCCGTCGATCTGTTTCATGGAAAGCGCAATCTTAAGCTGGCCAGGCTTTGTCCCTTCCTCAACGCTGATAACCTTGACTTGCACGGTATCGCCAATTGCCAGGGCCTGCTCAGGCGTTTCCAGCCGGGACCAACTGATCTCCGAGATATGGACCATGCCTTCAACGCCTTCATTCAGGGTCACAAAGGCGCCATAGGGCATCAGCCGGGCCACGGTGCCTTCATATATGTCGCCGGCAGAAAGCGTCTCATAGAATTTTGCCCTGACTTTCTCCAGTTCAATGGCCAAAAGTTTACGCCGAGAGACCACAATATTGCGGCCATTTTCTTCGAAACGGGTGATCAGGAAATGAAAAGTTGCACCGGTGTAATCCTCAGGCGTTTCGATATATGCCAGATCCATCTGGCTGATGGGGCAAAAGGCCCTGCGCTGCATAATTGTCACCTGAAAACCGCCCTTGCACGGCTCGCTGACCTTGCCTTCCACGGGCAGGGATTCATTAAACGCGTCTTCAAGCATATTGAGGCCGCCGATACCGGACAGGGCCCTGCTAAGCCTGATTTCATTTTCGTTGACGACCACAGCATACAGTTCCAGCATATCGCCTGTCTCACAGGTCAGCAGACCTTTATCGTCCAGCAGTTCCGATTTGTCCACTGCTCCGTCTATTTTGGAACCTGTGTCCACAAAAACCGTGTCCTGCCCGATGGCAATAACCGGGCCCCTGATCTTGTCTCCGACTTGAATATCCTGGTTCATCCCCTGGCTGTAAGTTTCGAGAAGGTCGGCAAAGTTTTCTTCTTTTTCAGTATTTTCGGTATCTGAAACATTTTCTGACATGTTGTTTTCTCCTGAATAGTTGATGCAGCAGTATGATCGGTGATTTTTTGCAAATTATCAATGGATTCTCCGATTTGCAAGCGTAATTTGAAATTCAATGGGATTTTTTAAGTTGGAAGTATCCTATGGTGGCTTCGCCCACCAATAGACCAAATGCCGTCAACCCAAACAACCTTTCACCTGATCGACCTTCAGCAGTCAGCCTATATTAGGGTCTCACGGCATGGACGGCACCGCATTGGTTCTGATCAACGGCTTGCTTTTTATAGTAGTCCTTAATGTCTGGATAAAAAATAATGACATTATTACTGATATTCCAGGAGCTGGCGGAGAACTCGGATGTCCAGTACCATTTTGCACCACTGGCAGGGTAATAGGGCCGGCTTTTGTAAAGTCCTGCAAGTTCGCCCGGCGACGGCAGTCGCCAGTCGCCAGTCGCCAGTCGCTGTAATTGCCGGTTGAGAGTCTGCTGATATACCTGAGCGCAGCATCAAAAGTCATGCACTTTCCGCCCAGTATAAGATGGGAATCAGCAATACACCACATCAGACCGGAATCCGTATCGGTTACCGTACCGTCGTTGCGGGAAATAAACCGGCCGCCGGATTTGTCAAGTCCGGTAATAACCTGTTTTTCCAGAATTTGCCGTACCTGTCTTTCCTGTGTCTGCCTTGCCCGTTGTTGATCAATTATTTTTTTCTTTTGATCGGTCTGGGCCGTTTTTGTCCGGGGCTGCCGTTGGATTTCCAGTTGAGCCAGCAGTGATTCAGCTTGGCTCATATAAGGGTGTGAAGGGTTGTCCCGGATAAAATTTTTCAGGTGGCTGATTCTTGAACTGATTTTGGTTTGATTATTTTGGCAGTATGCCAGCGTTTCCTGCCAGTTTTTATTCCGGGAAAGCTGTTTTTCAATTTTAGCCAGTTGTTTTTGAATGTGATTTTTTTCAACGGCCTCCGGATGGTTAGCTAAAAAATTAATGTAGGCCAGTTTTAAAGCTTCCGGGTTGCCGCTGGCCCGGGCTACTTGTTTTTCAAGATCGGCCAGATCCTTTTCATGGAGCAGGTCATAGATTATCTCTCTCACCTGTTCCGTACGCGGGTGGCCTTTGAAGTTTATCAAAAAATTTTTGCACAGCAGAACAGATGCGGTCCAATTTTTTTGTTGCCGGTTCAAAACGACTTGATTTTGCAGCGTATAAAATTTTTCATCATGAATGTCGGCGATCATTTTTTTAACATCAAGGCTGTGCCGCCCTTCAGGATGCCGGGATAGAAATTTACGGCAGGCAGCCAGTCTTTCTTCCGGGGCATGCTCTTCAAGACGGCTTAATGCGTGGTAATCCTGCTTTTCAACAATTTCCGGCAGGCGTTTGATTATATGGTGTATCTCTTTAATATGATTGGAGTCGGGATGGTTTTGTAAAAATTTAAGGTAAATTGTAGTGGCATCTGCAATATAGTCATTGGAGACCAGCAGTTGAATATCCAGCAGCATGTTATCAAAATCGCGGTCTTCGATCAGGCGGTAAACTTCTTTCAGTTTTTCATTGGCTTCAGAGGTGTAAGGCCCCTGAAAGTGGGTGTCGATATAGAATTTCAGCGGGATCGCTTTTTCTTCAAGGGTGGGTTGATTTTTGGTATCCTTCAGGGTATTCAAGTATTCTTTTTTGATTTGCAGGGGCTGGATGGCAAACTTCCAGGTTAAAAGTCCGGCGGTAAAAATGATTACAAGAATCCAGATGCCCCCTGAGACCGGCAGCTCCTTTTTTTTCTTTTTGACGGCAGGTTTTCCCGTTGCACCAAGCCTGGATAGCTGCACGGTGTCTGCAGCCACCTTTCGTATCCGGGTTTTCGATTTTTTGGACCGCGCGGCCGTTTTTTTGGGTCTGTCTGTCTGTTTTCCCAATGATTCTTAGTGCCTGCGTGTTTTAGCGCTTTTTGGCTGGACAGTGCTGCCTTGAGACCTTGCCGCGGTATTTATTTTCTGGACCTGCTGAGTGGTTATTTCAATATCGGAATGGGCCGTGGATATTGTTTGAACTTTTTGGGTTGAAATTTCGATGTCCGAATCTCCGGGGCCTTCACCTGGGAGCCTGCTTTCATCTTTGAGCCGCATACCTTCCATCAGGATGGACATCAACGGCAACCTAATCCGTCGTTTTATTTTAGGACAGACAGGGTCGATCTCTATCAGCGGCTTCTCCCAACTGATGATGGCGTATGCGGCGTTCTGCCCTTGGAAGTTGTCTGTTTCAGCATCAATGAGCCGGCCGTCCAGCAGGTAGAGATGCCCCGTAGACATCTGGGTTTGAATGGTCAGCGTGCCCGTGGTTTTTTCCATTTCAGCCATCTGTAGAAACGAAGGCAGACTGACACCATGAATTCGACCGCCTATGCTGTCGCTAATTTTTTCAAGGACTTTCCGGGCCAGGGATTTGCGCACGGCCAGTTCAATCTCAGCATAATCTTTGTCTGGCATTGAAACACTGGAAAAGCCGAGATGAATGGTGATGTGTTTGTCTTTTCGCTGCCATGGCCACAGCGATCCGTAAAATTCACCGTGTTTTAATTTTTTTGTGAATAATGCCTGTTTCAGTTGAATACCGCCCAGGAATTTGGCCGATGAATTAAATCTCAGACTGAATCGGCTCTTTTTCCCGTCGGGCTTAATGGGCGGGCCAAAAAAAATACCAAGATACTGTTTCAGGTCCTCCATGGTAAGGTTCACGGAGACGGTCTGGTAGAGGCTCAGATTTTCCCTGGAAGCGGATTGATTTATTTCAGGCAGGGCATCAATGGCGTTGATCAGATTTAGGAAATCGATAAAAACGGGGAGGTTGTTTCTGATGTCTTCCAGTTCTTTGCTATTGCCGCGCAGAATATTCGAAATGGTTTTTTTATCCACTAAGGGCCGCTCCTGTTGGGTGATTCCTTTTTATGCAAACAAACTATTTGCCTGGTTTGATTGACCGTAAATAAAACGTTTGGAACGAGATTTGATTGCCATCGGTCTGTTATCAGGGCCAATATAGGTGGAAAAGGATTGAATGTCAAAGATGACGGTTACATCAGTTTGTAATAACAGCCTGAAATGACGGCCCAACCCAGTGTGAGGAGGGTAACTGCCATGCAGGTGCCGGCAATTATTTTGTGGGAAAAGCATTTTTTTGTTTTTTCGTTATATCCCAGGCAAAAACCGAGCAAAACGCCTCCGATAATTCCGCCGCCATGGCCCCAGTTATTTATGCCCGGTACAATAAAACCGAATACAAACAGGCCAATGGTCCATCCGCCGATCTGACGGTAAATTGCCTGGCCGTACAACCCGCCCCGGCTTTTGCCGTAATACAGGGCCGCTCCGATCAGGGCGCAGACAGCGGCCGAGGCCCCGATGGTCAGCGCAACACCGGCCATATAAGAAGCGGCAAAGCCGGCGACACCGCCGAGGGTGTAAATGGCAAACATTCGGTAGGTGCCGTATTCACGATTGATTAGCGGTGCGATTTGTCTAAGCGCGATCATATTAAAAAAAATGTGTAAAATACCGCCGTGCAGATAATTGGCTGCAATGAGGCTCCACCAGCGGTGCAGACGGTCGATGGGGATGGTGCCTGTAGCGCCCAGGAGCAAAAGGGAGCGGTCGTTGGGGGCCAGCATGGAGAGAGGGTTTAAGGAAAACTGCTTGAATCCCGGATTGAACAGCAATGTGATGATGTACATGGCGATATTGGTATAGATAATGAGCCGGATCAGCCGATCACCGTCGACAAATCCTCTGGACAGAACATTGTTTTGTAAAAGTGATCCGGGACGGAGAACACCGCAGTAGGGGCAGCGGGGTTCATCTGGGCTGATCAGTCGTCTACAATTGGGACAGAGGGTGGCCTTTTGCTGTTGTTTTTTCATTATTGCCGCTGCCTTACGCATCCTGGCTGCGAAACAGCGTATAGAGAAGTTCGATTTTATTCGGCCCTGTTTTGGGCTTTTTATCGATAATGACTTTCCAGTTGCTGTTTTCCTCAAGCACCCAGAGCACGGCTGTGATTCTTGAGATGACACTGGCGTAGTCGCCGCCTGTGTTTATGGTTTCGGATTCGGTAAAGGATACGTCATCGTTTACATGGGTTCCCTTACCCATGCCCACCAGTGTCGAGCCTTCACCAATTTCGTTTAAAGCCCGGTTAAGGGCTGCTGACAGCCGGGGTGCAAAAGAAGACAGGTCTCGGTGCAGCATTTTCGAAAGTTCATAGGGCGTCATATCTTTTATTCTCCAT
>CAZFXX010000115.1:0-9284 GCA_964522985.1 uncultured Desulfobacteraceae bacterium | reverse complement strand
TTCCAAAGGCGAGTGACGGTTTGCCCACGGCAAACTCCAGCATATGGTTTTTATCGAAAACAGACACGGGCAAAGCAACGGTGTCAGGGGGTTGCCCTGGATTCTGCCCGGTATCCTGTCTGGCCTTCCAGAACGCTTCGATTTCATCGCGGCTGGTGTTACTGAGCCTTATGGACATATTCTCAAAAAATACGATGTATCGGCCGTCGGCCAGCATATGGGCATCGGCAAGGGCATAGGGCTCCGGGTTAAAGCCAATCTCCCTGATTTCCACCCGGTAGGTGACATGGCGGGTTTTCGGTGTAACCGGGCCCCGGCATTTCAGGCGGCTTTTGATGCCGATCACCGGTTCAAAAACAATGGGTGATTCGGGGACGACCCACCCCATGCCCTGAAGCAATACCCGCAGGGTATGGGCGCAGCATTCATACATCAACGTGCCGGGCATAACGTGGTCATCCACAAAGTGGCAGGTTAAAAACCAGTCGTCCGGGTGAATATCGGTCTGGGCTTCCACAAGTCCCAGCCCGTATTGTCCGCCTTTCGGGTCCAGATTCAGGACCCGGTCAATCAGTTTCAGACGGCCTTTGGGCAGACGCTGGGATTCCGGCAGAAAGATGCCTTTAAACTCGGGGCCAAATGCTTTTTCCATGTTGCCCCGACGCAGGGCATCCAGGGCCTTGTCATCCAGTGTTGATCGTGTAAAAGGGGCCGGTATCCGCCAGTCAGGCGGTGTTTTGCCTGTTTTGGCCCGGGTATCTTTCTCGCCGGGAATAATACCGCCGGAAGTTGTCACCTCCTGTTCGGTAAAAAATCCGGCACACCCGTCTTTCATGGTTATCAAGGATTTTCCGTTGATGGTGCCTTTAAAATTGAAAAAGAAAAGCCATGTCTCTCCCTGGCGGATAAACCGGTCGATGTTGATGGTATATCGGATCACCTCGCCGGGTCGGGGCAGCCCTCTGTGGAATGTGACCGTGGCATCCAGGAGCCGGTAGGTCCGTTGTCCCTTGACCGCGTGATCGATACCAAGGTAGGAACTCAGGAAAAGATCTGCCTGGCCGGCTTCCACGGCGATGCAGATCGGTGCCCGGTTTCCGTCCAGGTACCATGCATTGGGTTTAACGTCGTGTTCGGTCACCAGGGTGCCCCTGCCCATGGAGAGTTTGCTCCCTGTAACGCTGAGGATACGGTCTACCAGCATCAGGGGTTCATCGGGCAGCCGTACTCTTGCCTTAAAGGTGTCCACAACGGCAAATTCCGGCCCCAGGACACGGGCTGCCGAACCGGTGGCAAATTCCATACACATCTCACGCGAAAAAACAGGTGCCATGTTCGGTTTCGGGTCGGGTGCGGGGCGGCTGGCGACAATTTTCAGCAGGGCATCCGATACGGGTATTCTGCCGGTAAGAGCGGTTTTCAGTAGCTGGTTTCGCAGTTCAAAAGTGTCGGCAAAGGCCCTGGATGTCTGCTTTGAAAATTCTAGAAATATTCGGTGGGCGTCTGCGGTGGATTCCATACTTTTTGTCATGCCGTGAATCAGTTCCGAAAAGGGATGCGCAACGTCCACGGATTCTTCGACAATTTGACCGGCAGATAAATCAGCACCGACGGGGATGACCGGCACTGGTTCGGTTTGAGCGGCAGATTGTGGACGTTGATCGGCATTTTTTTGATTCTTGCCGGCAATGGAAACCATCTGCGATGCTGAGGGTTTTGCTATTTCGGCTTCCACTGGTTCTGGATGGGGCAGCCTGCCGCCCACCGGCAGGACAATCGGTGTGGCATTTAACAAAGCTGTTTTGGGTTGCGCTGAATGTTTGACTTCAGCAGGGACCGGGCCGGGATAGAGGAAATCAAGGTTTATTGGAACGTGTTGGGCTATCATTGCCCCCAGCAATTTTAAAACGGTCAAGGCATCTGCTTCAAATCGGGCACAGGCGGATATTGCTGTGTGTGGCCGGCCAGCCAGGATATGCCGGATCATCCGGGTGCAGGAGTTGTGAGGGCCCATTTCCAGAAAGATACGGACCCCGTCATGCCATGCCTGTTTGATGGTGGCGGAAAAATCAAACCCGTAAAGGGCCTGGGATAAGATGGCGTCAGCGGCGTTCTCCGACGTCAGCTCATGGGCCCTTGCTTTGGCACAACTGTAAAAATCGATGTTGTCCGGGGCCGTTGTGGGGAAAACATGCAGGGCCCGGTATTCATCCTTGGCAGGCATCGCCACATCGCAGTGGACTGTCACGATTCCTTCTAAAAAAACCGCTTCACAGGCAAGATCCCGGATAAGGGCTTCAACCCGGGGCCGGCGGCCACCGATAACACATTCGTCGGGTGTGTTGATGATGAGCAGTCGGGTTTCAGGGTATTTTTCAATAGCTTTCCGGACCTGTTCGGCCGGGCGGTTGATGGTAGCAGCGCACCAGTTGATCGCTTCATCTCCCGGCACCTGCCAGACCTGGCGGGCGGCAGTGCAGTCCCCGGCCAGTTGCGTGGTAAAAAGCGTGCTGTTGATTAGCCTTTGCTGCATCTGTTCGCGGTCCGGCCAGGCACCTATAGCAAAAAGTCCCGCGGATTCACCCAGACTGTAGCCGATGACGGCATCAGGTATAATGTCAAAATTCCGGACAAGATCTGACATGACGCCGCCGTGCATCACCTGCCCGTAAATCATGCGGTGCGGATTTTTTGTGATTTTGACCTGGGCATCTTTTTCCCAGCCCACGGGCCAGCTATTGCGCCAGGGTATATAATATTGCGGCAGCATCTGTGTCTTCAGATGCCCGGTTTTTTGATCCATACTGCGCAAAATTTCGGGCCAGCAGGTCCCGATACTGCGGCCCATGCCAAGATAGTGGTTGCCCGAGCCTGGAAAAACAAAGGCGATTTTGCCCCTTTCAGCCTGGGGAGATGAGGCGTAAAAAATATTGGCATGGCTGTCGGATAAACCATTGCCAGCGATCCGGTCTTTGGCCTGAAGGATGCGTTTTAGAAGCTGATCAAGGGTTTCGGCCACAATAGCGACAGTGTATTTGTCTTGGGCGTCCGGCTGTTTAAGGACATACCATTTTTTTGCCAGGTAACCCATGGCATTTTGACCCATGGATTCATTGCGGATTTTTTCTGCAAATCGTTCCAGCCGATCCAGTGTTTCATCTACCTCCTGCCGGGTAAAACCATTGGCTACAAACAATCCTGCCGGTAAATGGCCCAGGGGATATTTTCTCTCCCGGTCAACCTGTTTTCGTACTTTTTCGGACAGGGCGCCGTCATATCCTTCCATCAGGACATGGCTGCAGTTACCGTCCGTGGTCATGGCTGCCGTGCAGGCCCTGCGGGGGCCTTCTTCGCGGTTACGCAGCCAGTACTGGGGCAGAATCGGGATATGAAACAGATCGGTCTGCCAGTTGCCGGAAGCACCTTGCCTGAAACCCGGCACGGGCGGTATGATTTCCTGGTAGAGGCTCATGGCGGTTTTTAGCACAGACGCCATACCGGCGGCAGCACCGGTTTGCCCGATGATCGGCGAAAGCGTACCAATGGCACAGGGGGACCTGAATTTTGTAAAAAAGGCGTGCAGGGCCATTGCCTCTGTCCGGTCTTCACCAGGATCGCCACTGCCATGGGTTTCCATGTATGACAGGGTTTCGGGTAGGATATGGGCCTGGGCAAAGCAGCGTTCAAGAGACCGGGAATAGGTTTTATGATCTGTCGGCTGGTCGATTCCGCCGCCACTGGCATGCCCTATCCCTTTGATGACGGCATAGATCCGGTCTTTATTTTTTTGGGCCGTTGTCAGGCGTTTGAGTACCAGACAGGCCGCGCCGTCGCCGGGCAGGGGACCTGCCGCCGTCATATCAAATGGGTGTACGGTGCATTCGGCGGTAAAGGGCCGCAGTGCGTTGGACAGGATGATGTTGCGGACATCTCCGGCCATGTCCACGGCTCCGGCCAGCATGACATCGGTCCGGTGCTGCTGCAGGGAGCGGATGGCCACGTCCAGCGCTTTAAGGCCCGAAGCTTCCTCTCCGGAAACCGTGAAACTCGGACCGCCCAGGCGAAATTCCCTGGCAACCCGACTGGCAATGATGCCGGCCAGGGCACCAAGGGTGCGGGCATGGGTCAGGGGCGGGGCGATCCTGTTTTGCAGGGTCTCCAGCCAGGCGCGGGTCTGTTCGGCGTCCAGATTCAAGTCCAGGCTTTTTTGCCATTGTGCGATTCGGTTGACCAGGTTCCAGCGCAGATGGAAATTGGTGGCCTCATAGTCAAATCCGATGCCCATGACAGCGCCCATGCGCTCGCGGGGTTGTCTGAGCACTAGGCCGGCATCTTGCATTGCTGCCGCGGCAACTTCGAGCAGGACAAGATGCTGGGGCAGGATCTGTACCAGTTCCGCCGGCGGAATGCGGAATTTTCCCGGCTCCAGGGTAATGTTTTCCATGAAAGCCCCGTAGGCAGCACTATTGCCCAGATGCTGCTTTGCCGTGTGGTCCCCGTCTTTGAACCTGTGCTCGGGCCTTTGACGGACCGCGCTGTTGCCGTTGAATACGGCTATTTGGAAATCGTTCAGATTGTTCAGGTGCCCGAATCTGGCATCCATACCCACAATGGCGATGGCCGGTGTGGCATCATCCCCGTACCCGGGCGCAACAGCCGGCTCAACAGATGCTCTGCCCCGGGCCTGTTTTTTCCCCGGGCGATACTCTTCAAGCAGCAGATGGGCATTGATGCCGCCGAACCCGAATGCGCTGACAGCGGCCCGGCGAGGGGTTTTATCATTTCTGGCGGGCCATGGTTGAGGATGGGTTTGAACGTGGAAAGGACTGTTTTGCAAAGGACTGTTTTCAGGTGGAGCGGTAAAATTAAGTGACGGCGGCAGTGTCTTGTGATGGATCCCCAACAGGGTTTTGATCATGCCTGCGGCCCCGGCTGCGGTGAGCAAATGGCCGGTCATAGATTTGACACTGCCGATGGCGCACTGGCCGGTTTTCCAGCCGGAATCGCCCCAGAGAGTTTTAAGACTCCTTAATTCCGTAATATCCCCCACCAATGTCCCGGCACCGTGGCATTCGATATGATCCACGTCCCAGGGGGCCCATCCGGCCTGATCATAGGCAGCCTGCATAGCCCGTACCTGCCCTTCGCTGCCGGGTGCCAACAGATTACCTTCGATATCATTGGAAAGGCCGATTCCCCGGATGATTCCCCAGATGGTATCTTTATCGAACAGGGCATCTTCCAGGCGTTTTAAAACAAGGATTCCGGCGCCTTCCCCTACCACCAGTCCGTCCGCGGTTTTGTCAAACGGTGCACAGCGTCCGGAAGGGGAAATGGCTTTGAGCTGGCTGAAACCGACCTGGGTATAGAGACATTCGGGCCTGGAGACACCGCCGGCCAGCATGGCATCGGCCCTGAAGGCGGACAGCTCATCACAAGCCAGTTTCACGGCATAAAGTGCGGAAGCGCACGCAGCATCCAGCGTAAACGATCCCCCGCCAAGGTTCAGGGCACGTGCCAGCAGCGCGGCCGGCAGGGATGTGACCCGGCCGGCCAGGGCCTGGTTGCGGGTCAGATGCGTAAAATTTGAATGAGCCAAAGTGCCCAGCAGTTTTTCTTCAAAAGAGCGTCCCAGTACGATCCTGGCAATCCTGGAGGCTGAATCGGTGGGCAGGGCAATGGCGCCCAGTATAACCCCGATACGGCCTTTGTCCAGAGAACCTGTCTGTGCATCTGTATAAGCCAGCCGTCCTGCATGCAGCACCAGATGATACAATGGGTCCAGGTCCATGATAAGGTTTGGGTCAAGGTCCAGTCCGGCGGGATCAAATTTAAAATTTTTAATCAGACAGGCCCTTTTGGAAAGGGCTTTGTCGGGCATGGGTGATGCGCTGTACATGGACGATGACGGCGCAATCCAGCGTTTTTGCGGCACCGGTCCGGCCGCATCGATTTTATTAATGAGATTTTGCCAGAATGTGTCCAGTTTGTTGGCGCCGGGAAATACCCCGTTTATTCCGACGATGGCGATGGGATGTTGTTTTTTCATTTGTTTGAATTTTTCATTATGCTGCATTTTTTTTGATGGTGTATATCATGGTGCGACCGTATGCTCAACCGGAAAAGGATCAATGCATGAATAGAAACGATATAGGGGGATCACAACTTGTATTCCGTTAACCTATCATAAATTCGGAAAAGCAGTTGGGTTTTTGATATGCTGAATTAAAATTTTGAATTATTTGACATGCGTTTTGTCTTTTCTGTATACTGATATTCATAAGGATTTTTTGTTATGGGAGACCTATCATGCATAAGCAGCAAAAAGCAGGGGAAAGAAGAAGATTCAGGCGGTTTAGGATTTTTGGCGGACTTTTTTCGGTTATTCGCAGTGATTCCGGGAAAATTATAGGAGACCTTACGGATATCAGCAGTGGTGGGATGGCGTTTTTGTCAGATCCCGATGAACATGCCATGTCTGAATTTTCCACAATCGATCTCTTTCAGATTCCCGGTGGTGTCTGTTTGAACAACATTCCCCTACGGCATGTTTCAACAACGGCCGGTTATTTTGAAATAAACCGGCATAAGATGAAAATGGTGCGCAACAGCTTTGATTTTAAGACCCTGGATCCTCATCAGAGGAAAGAACTGGGAACGTTTATCCGTAATTATGCCCGAATTTAAAGAGAGAGAGGCACCATGGGCAAAAATAGACCTGAACTGAGCGTGAATATTGGCGGTATACGCATCAAAAATCCTGTAATGACGGCTTCGGGGACATTTGGATATGCGCGGGAGTTTAAAGACCTGGTTGATCTGAATCGGCTGGGCGCGGTCATTGTCAAAGGGCTTTCTCTGGAACCGTCAAAGGGAAATCCCCCGCCCAGAATCGTCGAAACCCACTGTGGCATGCTTAATGCCATCGGTCTTGAAAATGTCGGTATCGATGCATTTATAAATAACAAATTGCCTTTTCTTGAGACATTATCGGTACCGATTCTGGTCAATATATACGGCACCAGTATCCATCAGTACGCTCAACTCGCGGCCCGCGTAGAAAACATAGCGGGTATTGCCGGGATGGAAGTCAATATTTCATGCCCCAATGTCAAGGCCGGGGGTGTGGCGTTCGGGGTCGATCCTGCTGCGGCCCATGCCGTGGTGAACGCTGTGCGGGAGCAGACCGCCAAACCGGTAATGGTCAAGCTGACGCCCAATGTAACCGATATTACGGAAATCGCACGATCCGTGGAAGCGGCCGGAGCAGATTCGGTGTCCCTGATCAACACCATCACCGGCATGGCAGTGGACATTGAATCCCGAAGGCCCAGGCTTGCCAATATCACAGGCGGGCTTTCCGGTCCGGCAATAAAACCGGTGGCCCTGCGTATGGTCTGGCAGGTTGCCCGGGCCGTGAAAATTCCCGTAATCGGTGTCGGCGGCATCATGTCGGCAACAGACGCCCTGGAGTTTTTAATTGCCGGAGCTGTAGCCGTCCAGGTGGGCACAGCCAATTTTGTAAATCCTAAGGCCACCATTGATATCCTGGACGGCATCGAATCTTTTCTTGAGCAGAAAGGTATGGCGAATATTGCCGAGATCATCGGTACGCTGATCATATAGGCGATCAGATTTGATATGCTGCGTTTTTTTCCGTTCCCTCTGGAAGCAGTGCCAAAACAAGTCGAAAAGTAGATTCAGAGGCACGTCTGCTATTTGCGGCGTACGCCTTTTTCAACAGCATCGGTTTATCCGGGTTCGCGCAGGTGAGCGTAGACTCCGAAAACAGGTTTACATTTTAAGCACCGAGGCATCGGGTCTGACTGCTATTTTCAAATCTTTCAAAACCGCTTTTAAATTTCCGAACATATAATTTCAGATCGTTATTTACTTAAATGCGATAAATAAATAGTTTGCATGAGTAATAAAGTAAACAATATTTACTTGAAAAAAAGGTGCTTAAATAGTATAGTTGAGCAGCTTAAAGAATTTGTCAAAAATCTCTGGATAAAAGGAGTGTGCAAATGAAAAAATTGCTTATGCTGGTTGCCTGTATGACGCTGTTTCTATCTGCCAATGTCCGTGCTCAGGATGCGGATGCAATCCTTGGCGGGTGGTATACCAAAGATTCCAAGGCCTTGGTCGAGATTTACAAATGCAATGATCTGTACTGCGGTAAAATCGTATGGCTCAAAGAACCCCTAGAGGAAGATGGGAATGAAAAGCTGGATGACAATAATCCGGATGAATCAAAGCGCACTGACAAAATAATAGGATTGAACCTGGTCAGCAATTTTTCATTCAAGAAGAAAAATAAGTGGGCCGGGGGAACGATTTATGATCCGGATAACGGCAAGACGTATTCCTGCAAGATGACGCTTAAAGGTGATACGTTAAAGGTGAGGGGATTTATCGGGATTTCCCTTATCGGACGGACTCAGGTATGGAATAAAAAATCATAAAAAAAGGAGTTTCATATGTCCAAAAAAGTATTAGCTGGTGTGATGATCGTTTTGGTAAGTATCTGTTTCACTGGGATCGGATTTGCCGGTGATATGGAAATTCTGGGTGTTACGTTTCCCGGAGAAAAGGTGATTGCCGGAAAGACACTTAAACTCAATGGTGTGGCCTACAGAAAAGCGCTTGGCATTGTCAAAGTCTTTGTTTGCGGGCTTTACCTGGAAAAAAACACCAATGATGCCAAAGAGGTCATTGAATCCGAACAGGTCAAGTACCTTTTGACCCATTATTTGACAAGTAAGGCCACCGCAAAAAAGCTCAGTAAAGGTTTCATCGAGGCGATCGAAAAATGCAATCCGCCGGATATGGTTCAGACCCATAAGGCAGATATCGAAAAATATGCATCCTGGCTGGACAAGGACATGGCACCCGGGCTGATATCGGCCTCCACATATATCCCGGGCAAGGGGTTGACCCTTGAATACCAGGGTGAGCTGCGTGGAACGATTCCCGGAAGTGCATTCGCACAGATGTATTATCGCTATAACGTTGGTAAGAAAGCCAAGAAAAATATCAGAAAAGGCCTGCTGGGGCTATAACAAAAGATGTAACCGTTCACGGTTTACAGTTACCGGTTCACGGCTGCAAAGCAGAGACTTGAACGCAATATTCAAAATGCGTCAATCGTTGGAGCGTTTATTGGTAAACTGTAAGCGGGCCTATCTTTACTTTGCACGCATGGCGGCATGGCCGCTGAAAAGAGCGGAATCCAGGGAATAGATAAAAAGGGCCGTCCAGATCAGTATAAAACTGATGACCTG
>CAZFXX010000114.1:0-9377 GCA_964522985.1 uncultured Desulfobacteraceae bacterium | reverse complement strand
CACCTATTGCTTTATTCTTGACAAATATTTCTGATTTATTAATCTATAACGTTTATCTTTCAATAATCGGGGGCACGCAGGGTGGCTGAAATTTGAGACCCGCTTTTGGGAGTTAAACGTGTCGGGCCCAAATTCGGAAAAATTGGCCGCCTGTGCTTACATATGATTTAATTTCCAGATGAATATTTTTTAAAGGGAGAGACATTATGAAAGTTCTGGTTAGTGATAATCTCGGTGAAATCGGGATTGAAATGTTTCAGAAAGCGCAGGGAGTCGAGGTTGATATCAAAACCGGATTATCTCCTGAAGAACTCAAGGGCATCATCGGTGAGTATCATGCGCTGGTGATTCGAAGTGCTACCAGAGTGACCAGTGAACTGCTGGCGGCCGCCAAAAAGCTGGAAGTGATCGGCCGGGCCGGCATCGGCCTTGATAACGTGGATATTCCCGAGGCATCCAAACGGGGTATCATTGTCATGAATACGCCGGGCGGCAATGTGGTGACGACGGCCGAACATGCGATTTCCATGATGCTGGCGCTGTCCCGCAATATCCCGATGGGGACCTCATCTTTAAGAGAGGGCCGCTGGATCAAGAAGCAGCTCCAGGGTCGGGAAATATACAACAAGTGCCTGGGTGTTATCGGTTTTGGGAAAATCGGTTCCATCGTAGCCGACCGTGCCCGCGGTCTCAAGATGCAGGTTGTTGTCTATGATCCTTTTGTTACCCCCGCACAAATCGAAAAGGCCGGATTCAAAGGCGTTACATTTGAGGAACTGCTCAGCCAGTCGGATTATATCACGATACATGTGCCCAAACTGAAAGACACAATTGGGTTTATTAATAAACAGGCTTTGGATCAGATGAAAGACGGCGTTATGATCATCAATTGTGCCAGGGGCGGTATTGTTGATGAAAAAGATTTGTATGATGCAATGAAATCAGGAAAGGTTGCCGGTGCGGCCATAGATGTTTTTGAGACGGAACCCCCAGGTAATTCCCCACTATTCGAGTTTGATCGGTTTATCTGTACACCGCATCTCGGGGCCTCGACCCGAGAGGCACAGACCAATGTCGCGGTCGCCGTAGCAAAACAAATTATCGATTACCTGCAGCATGGAACCATACATAATGCCGTCAACGTGCCGTCGGTTACCGGCGATCTGCTTGAAAAGCTTGGCCCCTGGCTCTCCATCGGGGATAAACTCGGTTCTCTCCAGGCCCAATTGATCAGCGGACCTGCCAAAGAAGTGGTGATTGAATATGCCGGAGATTTCAAAGCGCTTGATATGGCGCCGGTATCAACCGCTATTTTAAAAGGATTCTTGACTCCGGTTCTTAAAGATGATGTTAATTTTGTCAATGCGCATATCTTGGCCAAGGATCGGGGAATTGCGGTCACCGAAACACGAACAGCCGAAGCAGACAGATATATCAGTCTGATTACAGTCCGGGTGATCACCACTGAAATGGAAAATACGGTATCCGGAACGATTTTCGGGAAAGATGACCCCCGAATTGTGGGTATAAACACATTCCGGTTGGAAATGGTACCTGACGGTCATCTGGCACTGATATACAATATCGACAAACCCGGTTCCATCGGCCAGATCGGTACCACACTGGGTAAGCACAAAGTCAATATCGGCCGGATGCAGGTAGGGCAGGAAGAAGAGGGGGACCGCAATATTATTTTTCTGGCCACTGATACCCCTATCCCGGAACAGGTGGTTGAAAAATTGCGCAATCTGAGTCTTGTGAAAACAGTCATTCCGCTTGAATTTTAACCCCGGATAATCCCGGTTGATGATGAACGGGCCGAAATTTAAACAGGGTAACCGTTCACGGTTGCCATTTATCGGTTAACGGTTATAAAACAGAAAATTAGAATCAATACCCAAAATATTTTAATCGTTGGGTTTGACTCAAAAATTTTGGCCGGTTAAACGGTTTTTGGTAAATTGCAATCCTGCTTTTATTACAATCAGGGTTAAGATCAAGGAGGGGTGGCTGTAACGATGCGTAACGGCAATCGTTATACAGCTTATTGCCAAACTGTGAACCGGCAACCGTGAACGTTGCTAAACAGGAGACCTTTTATTTATGGAAAATACAAAAGATTTTATCCTAAAGGAACAGGCGGGCAGTACCGCGAAAAAGCCGGCTCCAGAATCGGCGGATGCGCCTGAGAGTGACCCGACGGACCAAGAGACAACCGGTACTGAAAACTTTGAAGGGAATTCTCAATTACCGGCAATTAATTTTGCCACTTTTATTTTTTCCCTGAACTCATCTGCCCTGGTGCAATTCGGAATAATGGATGAACCGGGCAGCGGCAAGAAAATTAAAAATCTGTCGCTGGCAAAGCAGACCATCGATATCCTTGGAATGCTGGCCGAAAAAACAAAGGGAAACCTGGCTCGGGAAGAAGAGGATATGCTCAAGCACATCCTCTATGATCTTCGCATCCTGTATGTGAAGGAAAAGGGATAACACTCGAGTTTTGAATATAGGGTGACTGTGGAAACGAAACAGACTCCGTTTTTAACGCTTACGGCCCCGGCCAAGATAAATTTGTTTTTGGCAGTAACGGGGAAAAGAGCGGATGGTTACCATGACTTGATCAGCCTTATGTGTGCTGTCGAGCTTCATGATATACTTTCATTGTCACTGGAACCGGGCGGAAATCGGATTCGGGTTGTCTGCAGCCATCGATATGTTCCGGAAAATGAAACCAATCTGGCATGGCGGGCCGCCAACGTTTTTATGACAAACCTCAGGCGGCAGGACAAGGTAACCATTACGATTGAAAAACGCATTCCCGTAGGCGCCGGCCTGGGCGGCGGCAGCAGTGATGCCGCTGCAGTTCTCCTGGGATTGAACCACTTATATCAAACGCCTTTTTTGATAAAAGAACTCATGTCAATGGGGCTTACCATTGGAGCGGACGTGCCTTTTTTTTTATATGGAAAACCGGCTGTTGCCCGAGGTGTCGGTGAGAAACTGGAACCCTGCACCGGGCTTTGCCCTTTCCCTGTTTTGCTGGTTTGCCCTAGAATCAGTGTTTCAACCCGGGATATTTATAAAAAACTGAATTTGGGATTGACAAAATGTGAAATTAAAATTAATAATTTTCATTTCGGGGCACGAAATTTTGATGTACTGCACCATTTGTGTAATGACCTGGAAACGGTATCAGTGCTAAAATATCCGGTTATCCACAAAGCTAAACAGGCGCTTTTAAGCAACGGCGCCAGGGGTGTCCTGATGTCAGGCAGCGGGCCGGCCGTGTTTGGGCTGTTTTCCGATGCGGATACCGCAGATAGTGCCCGGCAATCTCTTGCAGGTAATAAAAATTGGCGGGTTTTCCTGACAGCGTTAAGTGTTTAGGGATCGAAAAAATTGTCATTTTTCCTAAAGGGTAGAAAGCAGTTTTTACCCTTGTGGATTTTGTTTTTTTGCAGGAAAATTTGGAATTGTGTGAATGAAGGGTGTCTGAATTTTAAATAGTGTAAAGGGCAGCAACAATCGGGAAAGAATATTCTTGGGGCGTCGTCAAGCGGTAAGACACAGGACTTTGGTTCCTGCATTCGGAGGTTCGAATCCTCCCGCCCCAGCCAATAATTTTAAAGTCTGCGACAGGTAGGGGAATGGTTGATTTTGCAATATTTGCGGGGAATTCAAACCCCGTTTTGGCAAAGAAAATTTGTAATTATCTTGATATGCCTCTTGGCGGGGCAAAGGTCAAGACGTTCAGTGATGGTGAAATACAGATTGAAATTGATGAAAACGTAAGATCAAAGGAGGTTTTTGTTATACAGTCCACATGCGCCCCGGTCAATGACAACCTTGTGGAGTTGCTGCTGATGATCGATGCCTTCAAACGGTCCTCATCCAGCAGGATTACAGCTGTCTTGCCTTATTACGGGTATGCACGGCAGGACAAAAAGGTGGCGCCCAGGGTACCGATCAGTGCAAAACTGGTGGCGGATCTGATTACGACTGCCGGGGCCCACCGGCTGATTACAATGGACCTTCATGCCGGACAGATACAGGGTTTTTTTAATATCCCGGTAGATAACCTTTTCGCAGCAACCGTTCTTCTCGATTATATCCGGAATAATTTTGGCGATAATATCGTTATTGTCTCACCGGATGCCGGCGGTGTCGAAAGGGCCCGGGCGTTTGCAAAACGCCTCGGTACCGATCTGGCAATTATTGATAAACGGCGTTCTGCTCCCAACCAGGCCAAGGCAATGGCTTTAATCGGCAATGTTAAAGGCAAAGTGGCAATTATTTTGGATGACATGGTTGATACTGCCGGTACGTTGACTCAGGCTGCCTGCGCGATTATGGCAGATGGTGCTCGGGAGGTGCATGCCTGCTGTTCTCATCCGATCCTTTCCGGCCCCGCAGTAGACAGAATTATTGATTCACCGCTGAAAAGTATGATGGTAACCGACACCGTTCCGCTGAGTGGTAAGGCATCGGTCTGTGATAAAATTAGTGTGTTGAGTATTGCAGAACTGGTGGGAGAAGCCATTATTCGAAGCCATAAAGGTGATTCGGTAACGTCACTTTTTGCATAATATCAAATGACAATAGACCATTGCCCGGTAGGCATTGAATCACTTGGAATATAGTGAAATATATGATTTTTAAGATATGTGTCACCGTAAAAGGACAAGTGACCATGTGCTGTCCGGGATAAAAAAAGTTTTTTTAAGGAGGAAATATTTTTGGAGTTAACTAAACTTAAAGCAAATATCCGAACCCAAACTGGAAACGGCCCTGGCCGGGTCCTGCGTAGAGAGGGCAAAATGCCGGGCGTGCTTTACGGCCCGGATACCAAGTCTCTATTGCTTTCAATCGACAAAAAAGAACTGGAGCAGATCCTGCGGGAAAGCAAAGGCACCCAGGCGATTCTGGAACTGGTGATTCAAGACAAAGAGACACCCAATAAAACCGTTTTGCTCAAGGAATTGCAGACCCACCCTGTTTCGCAGGATTATCTGCATGCCGATTTTTATGAAATTTCCATGGACCGCAAAATCAAGACCAATGTTCCGGTTGTGACCATTGGCAGGTCCGTGGGCGTTGAAATGGGCGGTATGCTGCAGATTATTCGAAGGGAGCTGGAAGTGATGTGTCTGCCGCTTCATATTCCCGAATCCTTTGAGATTGATATCACGGATCTGGATATCGGCGATTCTATTCATGTGGGTGAGATTCCGCTGGAAGGTGACGTCGAAATTTCGGCCGATGTTAATTTTACGATATTGACAATCCTGAGCCCGGCTAAAGAAATAGAGGAAGCGGAAGAAGTAGAAGAAGGAGAAGAGAGCGCTGAAGCAGAAGAGGCGTTACCGGCCGATACCGAGGAATAATTCTTTTTTTTCGTATTTGACTGCAGGCACTTGATTGATGGGTCAGTGTTTTGGCATAGGATCGTTTCGTCGGTTTTTTTCTTCAGGAGGCAATGAATTTTGCAAGAATGAGGAAGAAAAACCCGGCGGCAGATATCGTCTTGTTGCCGGGTTGGGTAATCCGGGAACCGAATACCAAAATACCCGTCATAATGCCGGTTTCATGGTAGTTGAAAAAATTGCCGCTGCATATGCGATTGGCTTTGATACCAGAAAATTCGGCGCCCATCTGGGGACCGGGGTGATTGAAGGCGTTCCGGTTATTCTGGTCAAACCGCAGATGTATATGAATCGCAGTGGCGTGCCCATTTTCAAGATAGCCGAACATTTCAGCCTATCAAGCAGGGATGTATTGATTATCCATGACGATATAGATCTTGCTTTTGGAAGATTAAAAATAAAACAGAAAGGGGGGACAGGGGGTCACAAGGGTATTCGTTCGTTAACAGATGCTTTTGGCGGGGGAGATTTTACCAGACTTCGCATCGGCATCGGACGTGGCTGTGGACAATTAGGGGATTCAGGTGTGATGGATCACGTTCTGGGCAGTTTCAGCAAAGATGAAATAAGATACCTGGACCCGATCCTGGAAAAAACCCTGGAGGCCGCTGTCACGATTCTTTCCAAAGGGATAATGGAGGGAATGAATCGTTTCAATTAGAGGAAGGCATGATTTTACGTTAATCACTTAGATGGAGGAAAGAATGGAAGCTGTATTAAATAATCTACCGTTGTATTGCACGATGGTTGGTGTTGTGGGTGTAATTTTTGCTATTATACTCGCCGCTGTTGTCAAGGGTGCACCGGCCGGCGATGAAAAAATGCAGGAAATTGCCGCAGCCATCAAGGAAGGCGCCATTGCTTATCTCAACCGTCAGATGAAAAGCATGGGAATTGCCGGTATTATTATATTTATCGTTATTTTCATCACGTTGGGTCGTACCATGGCCATTGGTTTTCTGCTGGGAGCGGTGGCTTCCTTTTTGGCCGGCTATATCGGCATGCGGGTATCGGTTCTGGCCAATGTCAGGACCGCGGAAGCTGCCAAGAAGGGAATGGCCGCCGGTCTTGCAATGGCTTTCAGGGGCGGTTCGGTTACCGGAATGATCGTTGCAGGTCTCGCACTGACTTCGGTGGCCGGGTATTATACACTGACCCGCGATGTGATGGCCCTTGTGGCCTTGGGGTTTGGCGGAAGTCTGATTTCCATATTTGCCAGGCTCGGAGGTGGTATCTTCACCAAAGGGGCTGATGTGGGGGCTGACCTGGTGGGCAAGGTTGAAGCCGGAATCCCAGAAGATGATCCGCGCAATCCGGCCACCATTGCCGATAATGTCGGTGATAATGTAGGCGACTGTGCCGGAATGGCGGCAGACCTTTTCGAGACCTATGCGATTACGGCAGTGGCGGCCATGCTCATCGGGCACCTGCTTTTTCCCGAGGTTACCATGGCAATCGAATTTCCGCTGCTGCTGGGCGCCATCTCCATTATCGCCTCCATTATTGCTATCTTTTTTGTACGACTCGGCAAGAGCGAATACATCATGGGTGCCCTCTACAAGGGGATGTTCGGCGCCGCCATCATAGCGGGCGTGGCGTTTTATTATGCCTGTACCCGTTTCATGGTCCCCCTGGGTGATCTTTCTGTGATGAATATTTATTACTGCACCTTGATCGGACTGGTGCTCACAGTCGTCATCGTCATTATCACCGAATTTTACACGGGTCTCTACGGCCCGGTAAAAAGCATTGCAGAAGCTTCCACCACCGGACACGGCACCAACATCATTGCCGGTCTGGCCGTATCCATGCAGGCCACGGCAGCGCCGGTTCTGGCCATTTGTCTGGCCATCTTTATGGCCTACAATTTTGCCGGTCTTTATGGTATTGCCATGGCCGCCATGTCCATGCTTTCCATGACCGGCATGGTCATTGCCATTGACGCCTACGGCCCCATTACTGACAATGCCGGCGGCATCGCCGAAATGGCCGGGATGGATGAGAGTGTCCGCGCTATAACCGATCCTCTGGATGCAGTGGGCAACACCACCAAGGCCGTTACTAAGGGATATGCCATTGGATCAGCCGGTTTGGCGGCCCTGGTTCTTTTCGCCGCCTATGTGCAGGAGTTTACCATCCACGGTGCCAAAGAGGGCATCAAATTCGACCTGGCCGATGTCAATGTCATTATCGGTCTGTTTATCGGCGGGCTGCTGCCTTACCTGTTTGCCTCCATTGCCATGAAGGCGGTTGGGAATGCAGGCGGTGCGGTGGTTGAAGAAGTGCGTCGTCAGTTTCGTGAAATCCCCGGAATCATGGAAGGAACCGCAAAACCCGATTATGGCGCATGTGTCGATATTGTCACCAAATTTGCCCTAAAAGAGATGCTGCTACCGGCACTGCTGCCTGTGATTGCACCGCTCCTGGTTGGTTTTCTGCTGGGCAAGGTTGCCCTGGGCGGTCTGCTGATCGGTTCCATTGTTACCGGCGTGTTCGTCGCCCTGTCCATGACAACCGGTGGCGCTGCCTGGGATAATGCCAAAAAATATATCGAAGATGGCCATCTGGGCGGTAAGGGCAGTGAAGCTCACAAGGCTGCGGTAACCGGCGATACCGTCGGCGATCCTTACAAGGATACCGCAGGCCCGGCCATTAACCCGATGATTAAGATTCTCAATGTTGTTGCACTGCTCATGGTGCCCTTTCTGTTGTAACGGGATACCTGCAGCAATCAGAATTTGATTGCGCCGTAAAAATCAAAAGGATTGGTGTTTTTTGCACCAATCCTTTTTTATTGATTGTTATTGGCAGATGTGGTATTGTTTATGATCTTAATTGAATTCAACTTTACATGTTTTTTAATATTGCCGTGGAATAGGCCTTTAAATGACGGATAAAATTACTGAAAATAAATTGGAAATCCCAAAAATACAACCTCGGGAGTTTAAAGTCGGTGACCTGGCGGTATACCCCGCCCATGGCGTAGGACGGATTGAGTTCATCGAAAGCCGGGTGGTAAACGGTGAGGCCCATGATTTCTATATCATGAAAATTCTGGAAAACGGCATGGTAATCATGATTCCAACATCCAATGTGGACTCTGTCGGGCTGCGGAACGTCATCAACAAAGAGGATATTTCCAAGGTTTTTGCTGTCATCCAGGACAATCGTGAAAATTTAATTGACAATCAGACATGGAACCGCCGTTATCGGGAATATATGGAAAAGATCAAAACCGGCTCTCTTTACGAGGTGGCAGAGGTTTTCAGGGATCTTTATCTTTTGAAATACACAAAGGATCTGTCTTTTGGAGAACGCAAGCTGTTTGATACGGCTCAGATTTTGCTGGTAAAAGAACTTTCCACAGCCCGTGGTACAGATGAAGAATCAATTCTTGAAGAAATAATCGCACTGTTTCCCGAGCCTCCCGAGGATGAAGAATCTACCTGATCAGCGCCATGTCCGCAAAAAATATTTTTTCGATTATAGCAGATGAACTGGATTCAGGCGAACGTCTTGATATCACTGTAACGCGTCATGTTGCGGATTGCTCCCGCTCACAAAGTGCCCGAATGATCCGGATGGGCAATATAACGGTTCACGGTTTATCAAAAAAGCCGGGTTACCGTGTCCTGTCCGGCGATGTCATCCATATCTGCTTTCCTTTTCCTGCTAAAATTTCCTGTGAACCTGAAGATATTCCCATAGCGGTCCTGTATGAAGATGAATATTTGATCGTGATTAACAAGCAGCCGGGGATCGTCGTGCATCCGGCCCCGGGTCATTATTCGGGAACCCTGGTCAACGGATTGCTGAACCATTGCCCATTCCTTGATGGTATCGGCGGGGAAATGCGACCGGGGATTGTTCACCGGCTGGACAAGGATACTTCCGGTGCTCTGGTGATTGCCAAAAATGATAAGGTTCATCAACACCTTTCCGCTCAATTCA
>CAZFXX010000113.1:0-9434 GCA_964522985.1 uncultured Desulfobacteraceae bacterium | reverse complement strand
GGGGCCAGGGGACCCAACTGACCCATTGGCCGGAATCGTTTTACCAGGCGTTTTCAAACCGGGGATTTAAAACGATTCGTTTCGACAACCGGGATACCGGCCTTTCCGAAAAATTTGATCGCATTGCAGGCAGAGAACTTGAAGCGCTGAAGCAGCGGATTGCAGCAAAAGAGGAAATCAATTCACCCTATACAATGGAGGATATGGCGCTGGATGTCGTTGATCTCATGGAGGGGTTCGACATCGATAAGGCCCACATAGTCGGTATTTCCATGGGCGGTCGCATCGCCCAGGTGCTGGCTGCAAAATACCCTTCTCGAGTGCTTTCGATGACGTCGATCATGTCCACCAGCAGATCTGTCGACCCCTCGCACATCGACACTTTGTGGTCGGTTCGAAGATCCCGGGAAGGGTTTATTGAGGAGTGGGTTGAATACATTCGTGAGTTTGGCAGCAAAAAGTATTTCGAAGGTGATGATTACTCACGCCGGGTTGCTGCTGAAGCCTTTGACCGCTGCTATTCGCCTGATGGTGCCAACCGTCAGTTGCTGGCCATGTATGCAACGAAAAACACCAGGAATCTTGTTAAAACGATTTCAGTACCGACCCTGGTGGTTCACGGTGCCGGTGATCTGCTGATTCCTCCGGCATGGGGCAGGGAAACCGCCGACCTGATTCCAGGCGCAACATTTAAACTAATCGACGGTATGGGGCACGATACCCCGCCCGGCCTTGGAAAATTGCTTACCGAAGTCGTGCTTGAGCACATTCAATCAATAGCGAACGCTTCAACAGAAGCATAAACCAAGAAGCAAAAGGAGGTCATATTATGTCAGAATTCGTGAAACTGGAAAAATTGCTTACTGACGGCCGTATGAGCCGCCGTGAATTTTTAAACCGTGTTTCCGTCCTGGGATTGACTGCCGCCGTCTCTCCTGCATTGTGGACGACTATCACACATGCGGCGACTCCGAAAAAGGGGGGCACCTTCCGCATCGGCGTCAGGGGTGCCAGCACTGCCGAATCGCTTGATCCCGCAACCTACGGGACCGGGATTATCAATCACTTCATGGTTGGCGCCGTCGGCAACTGCCTGACCGAAATCGACGAGACCGGCGCGGCGATCCCGGAACTGGCCGAATCGTGGGAAGCAAGCCCGGGCGCCGATGTCTGGACCTTCCGCCTGCGCCGGGATGTGACTTTTCACAACGGCAAGACACTGACGGCGGATGATGTCATCGCCTCGTTCAATCACCATCGCGGTGAGGCCACCAAGTCGGCAGGCAAACCCCTTCTAAAGGCAGTGACCAATATTCGCAAGACGGATAACCGAACCGTGGTGTTCGAGTTAAACAGCGGAAATGCGGATTTTCCCTATATCGTTTCGGAATATTTTTTCATCATTTTCCCGGCCAGGGACGGTGGGATCGACTGGAAATCCGGAATCGCCACCGGCGGCTACAAGTTGACCGAATTTGAGCCGGGCGTGCGCTATGTCGGTGAACGCAACCCGGACTACTGGAAAAAAGGGCGTGCTCATTTCGACCGGGTGGAGCTGGTACCCCTCAGCGACCAGACGGCCCGGACCACGGCCATTATGACCGGCGAGGTGGATTGTATTGGCAGTGTGGATCTCGGCACCGTACATCTTATGAAAAAAAAGCCCGGAATCAGCATCAACGCCGTGACCGGGACCCAGCATTTCACCCTGCCCATGTTCACGGATGTCGCGCCCTTTGACGATGTCAATGTCCGCCTTGCCCTCAAGTATGCCATCAACCGAAAACAGCTTGTCAAAATACTGCTTTCTGGCTTTGGCCGGGTGGGAAACGACAGCCCAATTACTCCGGCCAACCGTTATTTCAACACCGAGATGAAGCAGCACGCCTATGATCCGGACAAGGCACGTTACCACATTAAACAGGCTGGGCTTGATAGCCTGACCGTGTCTCTCCATGCCGCCGATGCGGCTTTTCCAAAGGCCGTGGACACCGCGGTGCTGTTCAGCGAGTCGGCTGCCAGGGCCGGCATCGAGATCAAGGTGGTGAGAGAGCCCAATGACGGCTTCTGGTCCAATGTATGGTTGAAAAAGCCGTTCTGCACCTGTTTCTGGAGCGGTCGACCCACCGAGGACCTGATGTTCACCACCGCTTACGCGGCCGATGCCCCCTGGAACGATGCACATTGGAAGAACAAGCGCTTTAACACGCTGCTGGTTGAGGCCCGAACAGAGCTCAATACCGACCGCCGCCGCGCGATGTATTGGGAGATGCAGGAGATCCTGCGTGACGACGGCGGCACCATTATCCCAGTCTATGCGCAATACGTTTTTGCCAGCCGCAGCAGTGTGGCGCACGGCCCCCTATCCGCCAACCGTGATGTCGACGGCTGGAAATCAATGGAACGCTGGTGGGCGGCCTGAAGCACGGGCGCTTGACCGGATTGGCAGATTTCACTGTCACCTGGTTCAAACGAATGAATCGACCCTGAATATCAGTGGGCTTCAGCTAAAAAGCGCGGGTGATGCGTGTTCACCCGCGCTTTTTTCGAGAATCTCATATTCAATGCCGCATAAATTTATTTCGCGCAATTTTACGGGCTTTTCGCTTGCCAATTAATCGCTTGAGCGAAGTGGAGAAATAAAAAAAAATTAAAATGAAAGTAAGACAAACAATTTAGATACCATGTCTCACCTCATCCATAAAACTATTTTTATATGGAAAACAAAAAAATAACAATCAAAGATATTGCTACGCTCGCCAATGTGTCTCACCCCACTGTTTCTATGGCCCTTAATAATCGTCCTGGTGTAGGTGAAGAGAAACGACAGGAGATTCTCAAGATTGCAAAACAAATCAACTATCAGCCCAATTTGGTTGCCAAGGCGTTAGTCAGCAAACGAAGTTACATCATAGGTTTAATTAACAATACTTCCGATCAATTCTATACTGAATTGGCAAAAGGAGTTGAGGAAGCAGCCGGCGAATCAGGGTACAATATCATGCTGTGTACCACGAACGGGAGTTTAAACTCCCAGAAAAAATACCTTGACGTTTTACGGTCCCAAGGCGTGGATGGCATTTCGGCAGGACCCATGAGAGGGTTCGCAAGTCGGTCCGTGAGTTTGTTAAAAAAGAGGTTCTGCCCCATATCGAAGAATGGGAGGAACTGGGTGAATTCCCTTTGTAAATTTTTAAAAAAGCGGGGGATGTGGGGATATTCGGCATTGGATATCCTGAAGCATACGGTGGCACACCGGGAGATATTTTCTACAAAATTGCCGCCAGTGAAGAAATTCTGCGCAGTGGGTCCGGCGGGTTTGCCGCCTCGCTCGGGTCTCTTGATATCGCCATCCCCCCGATTTTGAATCTGGGAACCGAGGACCAAAAGCAAAAATATGTCAAGCCGGTGCTGGCCGGTGAAAAGATTGCCGCACTGGGTATCACCGAGCCGGGCGGTGGATCGGATGTGGCCAATATCCAGTTCGAACGGTTGACCCTGGCCGTCATGGCCAATATGACCGCTCAGATGGCCTTGGAAGAGGCCATGACGTATGCCGGTGAGCGAGAGGCATTCGGCAAATCCATCAAGGGGTTTCAAGTGACCCGGCACAAACTGGTAGACATGGCGACCCTGGTGGAGGTCAGCCGGGAATTCACCTATCGGGTGGCCGCCAGAATCGATGCCGGGCAGGATCAGACCCGGGAAGTTTCCATGGCTAAAAATTTTGCCTGCAGCGTCAGCGACAAGGTGACCTATGATGCCGTGCAGATTTTCGGCGGGTACGGTTTTATGCGCGGCTACCTGGTGGAACGGCTCTATCGGGATAACCGGATCCTGTCCATCGGCGGCGGAACAACCGAGGTGATGAAGGAAATCATATCCAAACTGATGCTGTAATCCAGAGTGGTGGAAGGTGTACAGGACCGGTTTTTGGACCCGGCGTTTTTATTACCGGTATTGTAAAAGCCGGTGGGCCAGTTGGGCAAAGCCTTCACCCCCCGGGGCAGAGGTGACATAGGTGGGCAGATGTGTCATGCGGTCGATAAAATTCATAACGTTGTTAACCCCGACACTTAATGGGAAAAACTGAAACATGGGTTCATCGTTGGGAGAATCGCCGCAGTAAATAAAATGCGCCTTTTCTTTCGTGAGTGATACCTTCAATTGTTGTTGCACAAATTTTTTGGTCATGTTGAGCTTGTTATAGTTGCCGAACCATCCGTTTACATGAATGGAAGATGCCTTGCAGGTAGCACCGGCCTCTTCAAACAGGCGGCATATTTCAGCGATGGCATCATCGCCGAGCGGTGGAACATCTTCACAGAAATCTACGGCCAGATCCGTTTCCCGGTAGGTCTGGTCGCTGGCCAGGGCAGACCCCTTGACGGTTGAGAGAATTTTTTCGCCCAAAGCTTTCAGTCGCAGCCTTTTTTCCCGGCGTCTGGGCCCGGGGTCGGAAAAGTATCTTCTAAGCTTTCCTTTGGACGTATCCATCCAGAAATACATGGAGCCGTTTTCACCGATGACGGCATCTACCGGCCACATTCGGGCGATGTGATCACACCAGCCGGCCGGGCGGCCGGTAACCGGAATTGTTTTAAAGCCGGCCTGGTGCAAGTCCCAGAGGGCTTTGAATGAGCAGGCAGGAATCTTTCCGTCCAGCGTAAACGTGTCGTCAATATCAAAAAAAATTCCTTTAATCCCTCTGATTTTGTCAGGGGTAAGATTTTCAAGAGGCGTCAGTTTTTTTTCAGTTGAATTCATTGTAAGTCACTTTTTAAATAATATTCGTATCGCTTGATTAGATTGATAATTTCCTGTGAAACAATATTTCCTGTAAGCCGGCTATCAAAAAAATATTTTTCAGACTTTTTCACCACTATTTCGGCCGCCTTTCGACCTATTTTATAGTATGGAAGCAGAACCGCTGTCAAGGGCGGTTCAAACAATAGCAGGCTTACATTGTCGGTTTATTTTTGTCCTGAAAAACCGGGTCCTTTGGGCCAGGTCAGAGATAGATGGCTCTGCCTTGGCGTGAGCTGGCGTCCTTGACTTTTCCTGCTTTTCGTTACCCGGAAAGAAAAATAACCAAAACAATGGCATATCTGCTTCAGGATTGTGTAAAAACAGGTTGAAAAGCTGTTTTATGGGTGTATAGTTACTTCTCATAGGTGCCAGGGCAGATTTTATAAGCTACAACAAACAATAAAATCCGCATTCATTCACCTGGTTAAGTAGCGTTTCATATACAAGGTATGGCAGAATATTTTTTATTAATGGGGTTAACGATAAATTAACCTGCCGATGACATTTTAATTCAGCGAAAAAAATAATCCGGGAGGGTATTATGTACGATGATCTGATCAGGGCAATGGCGGCGGCTGCCGCCGAACTTGACCGCTGGCCGTCAAAAAATGTTTTTATTTTTCATCACAACGATTCGGATGGACTAAGTTCCGGAGCTATCCTGAAAAAGGCGTTTGAAAGAAAAGGCTATAAGATTGAAAGATATGCCCTGGAAAAGCCATATCCGGCCCTTTTGCGGAAAATCTATGAAAAGCAGGGTGAGATTATTGTTTTCGCTGATTTCGCCGGACGAATTGCGCCGCTGCTGTCAGATCTGAATCGGGGCCGTAACCTCACGTTGATTCTGGACCACCATGTGGCCGAACCGGCCACAGACCCCAAAGTATATAACCTGGACCCCACGCTGTTCGGACTCAAAGGCGACCGCGATATGACCGGTTCCACCACCTGCTATCTCTTTGCCCGCCTCATGGACGCACAGAACATCGATCTGGCGCCGGTTGCCGGGATCGGGGCCGTGGGCGATAAGTTTTTTGTGGACGGCAGGCTGGTCACCCAGAATCGGGACGTTGTAAAAGAGGCAGTGGGCCAGGGCATGATGGAAATCAGAGAGCAGGCGGTCGGAGAACGTTATTTTATAAAATCGAGTGGAAAAATGATGCCCTGCGATGAACTGGGGGATTATCTGGATGTGCTCGGCGGTGCGGGATATTACCGGAATGGTCCGGATATGGGGGTAAGTGTCTGCCTGGAGGGTGTTTCGCCGGAATCGGATCAAATGGTGGAAACGTTCAAGGCGGGTCAGGAAAAAATTTTCACCGATGAGATCCGACAGATCGAGCTAAACGGGATGATTCAGACACCGGGTATTCAATGGGTGGATGTGAAAGATCGGTTTACCCCCATGGGTGTTAAAATGATCGGTATTTTCTGTGAAATTCTGGTGACAAAAAAGCTCATCGATCCTGACAAATATGTGGCGGGTTTTCAGACGATTCCCAATCACATTCCGGGCTTTGGTCCCATCGCGTTTAACGAGACGAAAATATCCATGCGGGTGTCACCGGCCATGGAAAAAAAAATTGTGGCGGAAAAGATGCCGGGGCTCAACACCTTCCTGCCCGAGGCCACCGGCATTCTAGGCGGATTTTCAGATGCCTGCCACACACTGTGCGGCGCCACCACCATCGCCATCGGCAAAGAAGCGCGGTTGGTTGAAGAGATGCAAAAGATTCTGGACCGGACGTAATTGCCCTTAGTCCGCATATTTCGCAGATTACACAGATTTCAAAAAAATGCTCGACGCCATCAAAATGTACAGGACTTACAAACAACTACCGGAACCGTTTACGGTTTACAGTTATCGATTCATGGTTGGAAAAAACTGTAAACTGTGAACCGGCAACCGTTAGCGATTACCAAATAACTGACAACGACAGGCAATTAACAACGGACGACCAACAACAAGCAACAAACAACAAAAACAGGAGGATTCATATCATGGGTAAAGGAACCGGTTTTGGAAAAACTATTCTTATCGGCGATTCATTTGTTTTAAATGAAGTCCCGGCCATTGTTTCTGCCATTCCCTTCGAAACCGAAGCCGTCGTCGAGCAGATAGACGGAAAGGGCTGGGTTCTGGAAGACAACCGTATGGAAGTTCCCGGTTATATCGCCAAGAAAAAAGCCCATCACCTGGCATCCATCGAGAGGATACTGGATTTTATGAAGGTTGACACCACGAAAACCCCCATCAAGATTACCCTGGGCGGATCTTTGCTGGCCGGCAGCGGGGTAGGTGCCAGTGCGGCAAGCTGTGTGTCTCTGGCCAGGGCCTTGGATGACGAATTCAACCTGGGCTATTCCATCGAGCAGATCAACCATGTGGGCTGGGAAGGCGAACATCCCTATCACGGCGAACCCAGCGGTGTGGACAATACCGCCTCGACCTATGGCGGTCTACTGCAGTATTATGTAAAGGATGGTAAAAAGGGCTTTGAAAAAATCAATGCAAAAAAACCCCTTGACCTGGTACTGGCCAATACCGGCATCACCGCCGATACCACCAAACTTGACGGCATTGTTAAAGGGGCCGAAGAAAAAGATCCGGCGGGATTTGCCGCGGCAATGAAAACCATCACGGATCAGTCGCTGGAAATGAAACAATCCATCGAGGACGGCGATCTTGCAAATGTCGGCCGGATTATGACCGCAAACCATAAGATCCTCATCGATATGGGCATCTCCCATGAGAAACTTATGTACCTGTGTGACAAGGCCATTGCCAACGGTGCCCTGGGTGCCAAACTCACCGGCGGCGGCATGGGCGGCTATATCTCGGCCCTGACCCCCGGCAAAGAGCTGCAGGAAAAAGTGGCTTCGGCCATTGAAGCCGAAGGATACAAGGTGATCCGGGCCACCATCGGGGGATAAAAAATCTTACCGGGATGCGGTTGAATTCGGTGAGATGAGTAAGGAAGGCAACAAAAATAACTGTTTTTTGCCGGCTAAAAAACAGCCCGGCGATCTGCATCACGTGCAGATCGCCGGGCTGTAGTTGTTTTAACTGTCAGCATTAACCTTTTTTGATCATTTCGCGTCGGCGTTTATATTCATAGGTAATTGCACCTATAATCGTCAGAGCGATAAAAACCACTGCCAGTGCATTCATGGCCGGGCTGATAAAGCTGCGGAGTTTGGTACCGATATAAATCGGCAGGGTCTGTTCGATACCGATGGCAAACAGGGTCGTATTGTAGTTATCAAAAGACTGCATAAAGGCCAGTGCCACTGATGAGAGCAAGGCCGGTCTCAAAAAAGGCAGGGTTATTTTCCAGAACACCTGGCGATGGGTGGCGCCCAGATCAAAGGCCGCCTCTTCCTGGGTCAGATCAAAGCGCTGGGCGCGCGACATGATCAGAAGCATGCAATAAGAGGTGATAAAAGTCGCCTGGCCGAGAATGGCGGTCCACAATCCACCGGGGACATGCATATAACTGTCCCAGAACAGAAAGGTTGAAATTCCCAGGATAATACCCGGCGTCAGGATGGGCGAAACCAGGACCCCGTAAAGAAGATCACGGGCCTTGAACTGCAATCGGGTCAGCAGCAGGGCGCCTCCCAGCCCGATGGGCACCGATATCGCAACCACCGAGAACGCGACGATAAAGCTGTTCACCAGGGCATCCCACATTTGCTCATCTTTGGCCAGCTCTCCGAACCACATGAATGTAAACCCCTTCCATGGCGTAATCTGGGGGATATCATTGGCGTTAAAGGCGATAATCGTCATAAAAATAAGCGGCAAAAACATATAGGCGAAAAACAGGGCCAGATAAGCACCGATAACAATTTTGAAAATAGATTGGGATGATTTCATTGGGTAAGCTCTTTCAGACCGACCTTGAATATTTTCAGCATAATAAACATGAAAATAACGCAGAGCAGCATTAAAAGCGTGGCATAGGCAGCTCCCTGATTCCAGTTGGCACACTCAAAATTGGTGTTGATGACCTGGGTAAACCAGAAACTGCTGGGACTACCCAAAAGCTGCGGGGCCGCTACGGTTCCGGCTGCAAGCATGAAGGTCATGGTGCAACCCACTGCAATGCCGGGTTTGGCATAGGGGATTACTATTTTGCGATGAATGCGCAGCCAGGATGCACCCAGATCACGGGCCGCATCAAGCTGATTGCGGTCCAGGCTTTCAATGACATTGTATATCGGGAAAACCATAAAGAGAATATAGGCATACGTCATTCCCAGAATAACGGCTTCATTGCCGGCGCGAAAATTAATCGGATCGGCAATAATGCCAAGGAACATTAAAAGTTTATTCATGATACCGGAATCAGCCAGGATGATCTGCCAGGCAAAAAGACGCAGCAATTCGTTAATCCAGTAAGGTATAATCAGACCCAGCATTAATAAGCCCACCCTGGCGCTGCGGGCCACTTTGGCCAGATAAAAAGCGATTGGGTAACAGATGGCAAGCGCGACCGAAGTCACGATGATACTGGACCAGATCGTTTTAAAAAAAATCGCCATGTGCAGCTTATTGGTGAAAAATACAATATAATTTTTCAGGGTCCAGACATCTTTGGGGCCACCGATGTCTCTCAGTG